>NZ_JANPLS010000519.1:0-14623 GCF_031422475.1 Chamaesiphon sp. VAR_48_metabat_403 | reverse complement strand
AGTTGCTGCATAGTCCCTTTACCCCACCCCAGCCTTCCCCTTTATAAGGGGGGGTAAACCAACCTCAAGCGAAGTCCAACAGACTTGTGTATACACCGTAGCCTTAATAAGGGGAGGTGCCGCAGGCGGTGGAGTTATTGTAATTTCAAGAATTTTTCTAAGGCTGCAACCATATTTGGTGGCCAGCGGCGGGTATTTTTAACCCAATCTAGATCCCGATAACGACCGTCTAAACCGACTGTCGCTACCCAATTGCTTTCCGCCTCGCCTCTTTTGCCATCTTGCCATAAAGCCGCACTCAGAGCCGCACGGACATCAGGAAAATCGCGATATTTTCTGACGATATTTTTCATATTCCGAATTGCTTCGGCAGTTTCGCCCTGCTGATATAAAGCTAGCGCGTAATTAGCTCGTGCGAAGGCAAAATCGGGGGCGATTTCGGAAGCTTTGAGATAATTTTGAATTGCTGTATCCCAATTGCCTAAGCCAGCATAGGCGTTACCGAGGTTATTATAAGCCATCGCATCTTGAGGATCGATGCTGAGGATATACTTATAATCGGAAATTGCGGCATCCCATTTACCCAAACCTTCTAAAGCAGTCCCGCGATTGAGATAAGCATCGGGATAGTTGGGTAATAATTCGATCGACTTATTAAAATCGTCAACGGCTGCGGTTAATTTATTCTGACTGACGCGAGAATTACCGCGATTGCTCCAAATGGCGGGATTTTGTGGAAATAGCTCGATTAGTTGCGTCCAATACTGCTCGGCTCGATCGAATTTGCCCTCATTCGTCGCAGTGAAGGCTTGGGTTCTGAGTTTGTCGCCGAGTTCAAATTGAGCATCGGTAAGCTCTGTAGGTGCTGGCTGTGCAAACCCAGAACTAATTGGAGTTAAAACGATCAGTGCGATCGCCACAATACTTACCAACCAACGCCACACCATAAATTATTTCCTCTATTTTCTCTTCACTGTAAAGGAATCGATCGCAACTATCAATAATTTCCGACTTCTTTCATCAATCGCTGGCGCATTCGTTCGGGTTCGCCCCGATCTACTAATTGCCCATGTTCGATTAGAAACGCGCCATCGCAATAGTCTAGCTCTTCGAGCCGATGCGTCACCCATAGAGCTGTCAAACCGCGACTTTTGACCAGATCGCGCACTTGGGCGACCAAATCTAGTTGGGCATCGGGGTCTAGCAGGGCGGTAGGCTCGTCAAATAAAATTACCTCGATTTGTCTGGCGATCGCCCCCGCGATCGCCACCCGCTGCTTCTGACCGCCACTGAGGGCATAAATGGGGCGGCGGATGAGGTCGGCTAGGTTGACCGCAGTCAGAGCTTCGGTAACGCGATGGCGGACTTGGCTGGGGGTCAGTTTTTCGGCAACTAATCCGAAGGCAATATCCGCACCGACTGTGGGCATGACTAACTGACAGTCGGGATTTTGAAAGACAATTCCCAACCCGCCATGAATATCGATCGTGCCACTTTGAGGTGTTAATAAACCAGCAATTAGACTTAATAGAGTCGATTTACCGCTGCCATTGGTGCCCAACAGCATCCAAAATTCACCGCGCGGTACCGAGAGCGAACAACGATCGAGGGCAATTTTACCAGATGTCCAGGCAAAGGAAAGATCCTTAACCTCGATTGCTGTCGCAGACGGCAAGCCGTTCGCGGGTGATGATAAGGGCAAGGATTGGTGCATGTGGATGGGGAATTTTAGATACTACTCCTGATGGAGGCACGATGCGCTAACTCGTCCGCACCTCAGCATTCGAGTGGGTGCTAGGATGCGGCAAAAGCCACGAAACCAGGCGTTTTACCAGAAGCCGCCGCGCCGGATTTTTCGTACATTTGAGCAGCGACGATCGCCTCTGTCATGACGCAGATTTTCTTTTCTGGTTGCCGATCGCAAGCTAATTCTAGCAGCGTTATATCACTTCCCCGCATTGCTTCTAATACCTGTTGATAGACGGCAGTCGCTTCTTCGACAGTCTTGCGCTGTACGGACATGGGCATTGCTGTATTTTTAAGCAGGATTTCGATAACGTACATAAATATTCGCAAAATTTTGGTACCAACCTTAATTGTAAGCCGAACGATAATTTAGTGACTAGGGACTGGTAAAATTTGGTTGGGGTCTTGATGCCCCTGCTAAGTGTAACTAACGCAATCGCTCTCTTTATGTAAATGAGAATCTCACCTACGATCTCAATATGTCGAATCGATCGCTAGATCTAGTAAGTATAAATACTCATAAAAGTCGATCTTCAGATCGTAAAAGTGGCAGTTTTAGATAAGAATCTTAAATTTTGTCGAAGAAAAGCTAAAGATCCTGCCCATTTCGACACAATTCTATTAGACTTAGTAAAGAAACGTAAACTGATTTAATAAATCAGCTAACTACTCGCGGGCTGACGGTACATTAATAGTATATTTGTCGATCGCGAACAACAATGTCCTTATAATATTCTGGAGTTTTGCTGCATCATGACAATTGCAGTTGGCAACCAGCAAACGGAAAGAGGCATCTTTGATGTCTTAGACGACTGGTTAAAAAGAGATCGGTTCGTATTCGTTGGCTGGTCTGGTATCTTACTATTTCCCTGTGCGTTCTTAGCCCTCGGCGGCTGGATGACTGGTACTACTTTCGTTACTTCTTGGTACAGTCACGGTTTGGCTTCTAGCTACCTTGAAGGTTGCAACTTCCTCACCGCTGCTCTATCCACTCCTCCCAATAGCGTCGGGCACTCCCTGATGCTACTTTGGGGGCCAGAAGCACAAGGCGATTTCACTCGCTGGTGTCAACTTGGTGGTCTGTGGGCGTTTGTAGCTCTTCATGGCGCATTTGGTTTGATCGGCTTCATGCTCCGTCAATTTGAAATCGCTCGTCTAGTTGGGATTCGTCCTTACAACGCGCTCGCTTTCTCCGGCCCAATCGCCGTTTTCGTCAGCGTCTTCTTGATCTACCCATTGGGTCAATCTGGTTGGTTCTTCGCACCTTCTTTTGGCGTAGCTGCAATCTTCCGTTTTATCCTATTCCTCCAAGGTTTCCACAACTGGACTCTCAACCCCTTCCACATGATGGGTGTTGCTGGGATTCTCGGTGGTGCGCTCTTGTGTGCGATTCATGGTGCGACTGTAGAAAACACCCTGTTTGAAGATAGCGAAAACGCTAACACCTTCCGGGCGTTCGACCCAACTCAGTCTGAAGAAACTTACTCGATGGTAACTGCCAACCGTTTCTGGTCGCAGATCTTCGGTGTAGCTTTCTCCAACAAACGTTGGTTGCACTTCTTCATGCTGTTCGTACCCGTAACTGGCTTATGGTTCAGCTCGGTCGGTATCGTTGGTTTAGCACTAAACCTGCGTGCTTATGACTTCGTATCTCAAGAATTGAGAGCGGCGGAAGATCCTGAGTTTGAAACGTTCTACACCAAGAACATTCTGCTTAATGAAGGTATCCGCGCGTGGATGGCTCCTCAAGACCAACCTCACGAACAGTTCATCTTCCCAGAAGAAGTTCTACCTCGTGGTAACGCACTCTAAGTGTCGATCGATCGGAAGATAAATGTACAATTATGTTTATCTTCCGGTTTTTTATATTCCGTATTTTATTTAGTTCATCGATCGAGGTACTGCAAGAGTGGAAACGCCCTTTAATACTACAATGATGACAGGCGGACGCGACCAAGACTCGACAGGCTTTGCCTGGTGGTCTGGTAACGCACGTCTGATCAATCTGTCTGGTAAGCTGTTGGGCGCGCACGTCGCCCACGCTGGTTTGATTGTTTTCTGGGCTGGAGCCATGTGCCTGTTTGAGGTGGCTCACTTCGTACCCGAAAAACCAATGTACGAGCAAGGTATCATCTTGCTGTCGCACTTGGCAGCTCAAGGTTGGGGTGTCGGTCCCGGTGGTGAAGTAGTGGATACATTCCCATACTTCGTCGTTGGTGTATTGCACCTAATTTCTTCGGCAGTACTGGGTGTTGGTGGTTTGTACCACGCACTGCGCGGTCCCGACACATTAGAGCAATATTCGGCTTTCTTCGGTTACGACTGGAGAGACAAGGATAAAATGACATCCATCTTAGGTTTCCACTTAATTATTTTGGGTGTTGGTGCTTTATTACTCGTCATCAAAGCGATGTTCGTTGGTGGTTTGTACGATACTTGGGCACCAGGTGGTGGTGACGTTCGCCTCGTAACCAATCCTACTCTCAACCCCGCAATTATCTTTGGTTATTTACTGAAAGCTCCCTTCGGTGGCGAAGGTTGGATTATCAGTGTTAACAACTTAGAAGATGTTGTCGGCGGACACATTTGGGTTGGCTTAATCTGTATTGCTGGTGGTGTATGGCACATTCTTACCAAGCCTTTCGGTTGGGCGCGTCGCGCTTTGATCTGGTCTGGTGAAGCTTATCTGTCTTACAGCTTGGGTGCTGTATCCTTGATGGCGTTTGTAGCGTCGATCATGGTTTGGTACAACAACACTGTTTATCCTAGTGAATTCTTCGGCCCAACTGGCCCTGAAGCTTCTCAAGCACAAGCATTGACCTTCCTGATCCGCGACCAACGTTTGGGTGCGAACATTGCAACAGCCCAAGGCCCGACTGGTTTGGGTAAATACCTAATGCGTTCTCCTTCGGGCGAAATCATCTTCGGTGGTGAAACCATGCGCTTCTGGGATTTCCAAGGCCCTTGGTTAGAGCCATTACGCGGCCCCAACGGTTTGGACTTGAGCAAAGTTAAAAATGACATTCAACCTTGGCAAGCGCGTCGCGCTGCTGAGTACATGACTCACGCACCGCTAGGTTCCTTGAACTCTGTTGGTGGTGTCATTACTGAAACTAATGCATTCAACTACGTTTCGCCTCGTGCGTGGTTGGCTTGTTCTCACTTCGTCTTAGGATTCTTCTTCTTTATCGGTCACTTATGGCACGCAGGACGCGCTCGCGCGGCTGCTGCTGGATTCGAGAAAGGGATAGATCGTGAAAACGAACCAGTAGTCTCTATGAATGACATCGCATAATCTACTCTAGTTAGAATTAGACCGTGCCAGCAAAAAACTCCTGTCGATTTGGCAGGAGTTTTTGTTTGTGGATTTATCGCTTGAAACAAGAACTCATGTCCAACGAATGCAAAAAGCCTTGATTCAAATGAATCTGCACCTCCACAAGGTCATTAGCGATCTGACTGGTTTAACTTCAAAAGCTCGAAAACTCGTCCGGTTGAAAATCTGGCGGCAACTGCTTTTCGGATGGCTGCTGTCTTGTCTCGCATAATCCGGGAGGGAACCTCCCGGCTGCGAGCCGCTTTTTCACTGACTCGCAGTCATTCGGCTTTGGGTGCATTTTATCGTCGATTACGTTCTCGATTGGGTGCCTCTAAAGCCATCACTGCCACCGCACATAAAATTGCTCAAATCTTCTATAAGCTGTGGGTAACTGGTGGCAATTATACTGACCGTGGGAGGGATTACTATGAGCCGAAATATCACGAGCAAATTCTCAAACATCTACAAGCCCTAAGCATGGATAGAATTTTGTAGACATCAGAATCGATCGCCCTCAACAAGCATCGATAAACCCTAAGACATACATATCGTAAGGATTTTGAGATTTTACATGAGTTATATTAATATTACTAGCGGTCGTAGCAATCGCATTTCATAAATCACCAAGCTACTAGTAAGCTAACTAGCTTGGTCGCGGCTAAAAATAAAAGCCCGTATTCCTAGATAGTAGAGAATTACGAGCTTTTAGTGTGCGATCGATCTTCCACTAAATAATTATTCTTTTTTTTGATTCGATCTAGCACACGATATTAGCCACAATTATGCGCTGATAATTATCTTAATTATTGGTGGCTTTAAGCTTCTTTCTCATTTTAAAAGCTGACATACCACCTATTAATGTACCAATAATTGTAAATGGTTCAGGTACTGGTACTTGTTTGGTTACATTAATATTGTCAATATTGAAACTGCTAACTCCATTGCCTGGTGTTCCTAGAATTGTCAATTTATCCAAAAGCTGAGTTGGATTTGTACTGGCAAAAGTCTGGAAGGTGTTAATTGTGGTGGGTGCGACGACCTGATTCAGGACGAGGGCACCGTTGAAGGAGCCTTGAATCGTATAGCTTGTGCCCAGGGAGGTGTTGCTCGTAAGATCCACGCCAGCAAAAGTGAACGGAAGTGTTGAATCGACTATATTTATCTGAGAAGGGCTAGGACTAGAGATCGGGCCAGCAAAAATTGAGGGAGTTGGATTACCAAATATTTGACCTTGAAACCAGTTGCCTAATGTTGGGGTTATCGTGAAGCCAGCTTCACTGCTGCCTAAGTAAGGATCTCCGTTAGCTCCTACCAGTGTATTGAAGCTAATAATGGCTGCTGTCGCTGGTTGACTAACGGCACTAATAACAAAAGCTGTCAGACCAACATATTTAAAGAGATTTGCATTCATTAGATTACTCCCCTAAGATATTGAATAGTTTACTCAAATTAATTGATTTGTTTCTATTACAAATTGATTCTCTAAAGCTATTCTCAATTTGAAAGAATTATTAATTTTTTAAAAAGAGAACTTGAAGTACTTCAACATAAATATTACTTTTATATCTATTAAAAGTAAACATGCTTTGTTATATAAGTTACCTGATGTAATTTATATCAGCAAAAAAGCTTAGGGGTGCATAATCTTGTTCTATTGAGAATAAAATTGAGACGATTCCATAGCTTCAGTTTGATTATTTTTCAACCACCATACGCGAATCGGATGTCTCAAGGCAAGACGGAGAGCAAGCTTCGCTGGAATTAGGGGCTGTAAGAAAATAAGCTCATGGTTTCGATCTCTAGTTTCCCCACAAGGAAAAGCTTTCAGTCTCAAAACATGAAGTTGTTTCTTTACAAGCCCTTAGTGAGATTTGTTTCTTTGGCTGACTACTTCTACCCTTCTCCCCGCCACCAAGCTAGAGGATCGATCGTGGGTACATAGGGCGGCCAATAATATAAACTGCGATCGTTAACTTGCGAAGATGGTTGGGCGAATCCTAACCCCAAGCATAAATGACCGAGAACATCGGCATACGCCCGATCGTGTCCGGGATAGCCTACATGGGCATGAGCGTATTCATGGGCGATTAGAGCCAACCAATCGGCGGGTGCAACTCGTCCCAAATCAACCAAAATCGTGGTCGGAGTGGTATGAATATTACAAAAGCCATCTAGTTGCATCGATGGTGCAAATGGTACCGCCAAAAGCTGGATCGATCGGCGATCGATCGGATTAAAACACCCATGACAGGCATTAAGATGGATTTGAAGCGATCGATTGACACTTTCAATTTGCAAACCGATCCAGGTACAAATTGAAACTCGATCGCGTACATTTTCCATGACATCTACCATTCGCGGATTTGGTAGCTGTGATTGAATTTTTTCGAGGTAGGCAACGCCATTGCGGTATGCTAACGTGCGATCGGACTCAATCACCAGCCGAGGGGAGATAAAATCAGCTTGGGATCGATATTCGCATCAGCGACTGGCTCAGTATCGGCTAATACGCGCGTTTCCGTGCAGAATGTCGCCGTACTAAATCCGCCCATCCGTTTGACAGTACTGCTCCGCACGCGGACATTCGGGCTGGGGAACCAGAACCGCTCGATCGAACTCATGATGTCATATTCGGTCACTAGTACCAAACCACCATCGTTATCCATGTGGTATTGTCCGGCTACCGAGACAATTTCAGCATACCCGCGATCGCGCAATAATTGACCGCTATGGGGTTTCTCGGCATCGGGAATCAGGGCAAATACCGTCTTACCTTCATGGTTTTCGCCCTCTTGGTCCCAACCCATCGAAGCCGCCCAAGTCACGCAACAGCCGCCTACAGCTAGGCTAGGATCGACTTGATGCGATTCGCACAATGCAATAATTTCTGGATCTTCAGCCGCTAATGCTTTAACCTCGATCTCTGATTCTCCCATCTCCGATCTTCTAAAAGCCAGGTGATGCGTAGTCCGTTTCGATCGCCATCTACCAGCACTATGCTGGAAAAACTCCATTACGTCCATCATGCGCGGATTCTTTTTAATAACTCAGCTTTAATTTTAGCAATTTATTAGGCTTTAGGCTTTGGGTGTTAGGCTTTAGGCTTCAGGAAATGCTATTGGAATGAAGCTTAGGCTGTAGATGAGTCTCTCAAAATAGAGTCTAAACCGCTATCGAATACCCAGTACCTAATTGCTAGATTCTCATCCCTAACACCTAACACCTAACACCTAACGCCTAAAACCTAAATAAATAGTGACCTAGTGGTAAAGTTTTGTTAAAATACAGATTGGGGTACCTGCCCTCTCACTACTCCTGGAGAAAATTAATTTCATGCTGCGACTGGAACATATCTGCAAGATTTATCCCACAGGTGAAGTCCTCAAGGACATTAATTGGGAAGTTAAACCAGGAGATCGAATTGGCTTAGTAGGTGCGAATGGTGCGGGTAAATCTACCCAAATGAAGATTATTGCAGGGCAAATCGAACCTACCAGCGGCGAAATTATTCGTCCGAATAGTCTCAATATTGCTTATCTCAACCAAGAATTTGATGTCGATCCGACACGGACTGTTAAAGAGGAGTTGTGGCAAGCTTTTGGTGAAGCCAACCGCGTGCATTCCGAACTCAATGAAATTCACCATCAACTAGAAACTGCCAGTGGTGATGAGCTTGACAAATTGCTCAATCGGATGGATAAATTTCAGCGATTGTATGAAGCGTTAAATGGTTACGCGCTCGAAGCCGAAATCGATAAAATTTTACCAGAAGTAGGTTTTGAACTAGAAGATGCCGATCGATTGGTAAGTGCTTTTAGTGGCGGTTGGCAAATGCGAATGAGTTTGGCAAAAATCTTGCTTCAATTCCCCGATTTATTACTACTCGATGAGCCGACAAACCATTTAGACTTAGAGACGATCGAATGGCTAGAAAATTACCTTCGCAAGCTTGAAACGCCGATGGTAATTATCTCGCACGATCGCGAGTTTCTAGACAGGCTGTGCAATCAAATTGTCGAGACAGAGCGTGGTGTTTCGGCGACTTATTTAGGTAACTATTCATCCTACCTCGAACAAAAAGCCGAGAATTCTTACGCTCAATTAAATGCCTTCGAGCGGCAACAAAAAGAACTCGAAAAACAACAAGCTTTCGTCGAAAAATTCCGAGCTAGTGCGAC
Source organism: Chamaesiphon sp. VAR_48_metabat_403 (assembly GCF_031422475.1). Classification (NCBI taxonomy): domain Bacteria; kingdom Bacillati; phylum Cyanobacteriota; class Cyanophyceae; order Gomontiellales; family Chamaesiphonaceae; genus Chamaesiphon; species Chamaesiphon sp. VAR_48_metabat_403. The sequence continues at coordinate 5,380 of NZ_JANPLS010000519.1, read as the reverse complement.
TCGCAGTACCCAAGCGAAAAGCCGCGAGAAACTACTAGACAAAATCGAGCGCATCGAAGCACCAGTATCGACGATGCGAACTCTTAGTTTTCGCTTTCCTCCCGCTCCTCGCAGCGGTCGGGAAATAGTCGAGATTAAAGATCTCGAACATGTTTATGGTGATAAAATTCTGTTTATGGGTACCGACCTATTTATCGAACGTGGCGATCGAATTGCATTTTTAGGCCCTAATGGTTGCGGTAAATCCACCCTGCTCAAAATGATTATGGGGATGGAAACTCATACTAGCGGCTCGATTAAATTAGGCGAACATAACGTCATTCCCAGCTACTTCGAGCAAAACCAAGCCGAAGCACTAGATCTCGATAAAACAGTTCTAGCTACCATTCACGATGAAGTCCCCGACTGGAAAAATGAAGCAGTTAGGACTTTATTAGGTCAGTTTTTATTTACTGGCGATATGGTTTTTAAAAAGGTCGAATCGCTCAGTGGTGGCGAAAAAGCCCGCCTCGCCCTCGCGAAAATGCTGCTAATTCCCGCAAATTTACTCATCCTCGATGAGCCAACCAACCACTTAGATATACCAGCTAAAGAAACTCTCGAAAATGCCCTCATTAACTACGATGGTACGGCATTAATCGTATCGCACGATCGCTATTTTATTTCTCAAGTAGCTAATAAAATAGTCGAAGTTCGCGATGGTGAGTTTCGGGTATATTTAGGCGACTATCACTATTACCTCGATAAGTTAGAAGAAGAACGCCAAGCGGCAAAGCAAAAGGCTTTTGCTGCTGCTGAAGTTGCTAAGAAGGCCGCCAAAGCAGAAAAGGCTAGCGCGAAGAAAAAATAGTGTACTAAGAACTATGATAAATCCCCTACTTCTCGGAGAAGTCGGGGAATTGTTAGTTAGGTATATATACCTTCGATCGATAATTTTAAGATCTATTTAGTCTTAGCTTGCGATTTAGCTTGCTCTAAAGTAATCTCTTTGAGAGTTTGATAAGAGTTAGCATTTGCAGAGCCTTCGATCGCTTTGACAGCCAGATCTTGAACCTGTTTTAAGGCTGCGGCTAGTTGTTGAGAGAGGCTATTGAGACGTTCTTCTTGGTTGGTAATATTCGATTGTAAAGACTCGATATTACTTTCGTAGAAACGTTTTTGTCCTTCAACTTCTTTAGCATAGAGATCGGATTTAATTCTTGCTTGATAAGTAGCAATACCTTTACCTTCTCCCTTAGCTTTTTCGACTGCTTTTTCTTTATCCTGAACGAAAGCAGCAACTTTATCTTTCGTTTCATTGAAGAGTTTTTCCCGCTCTGCTACAGCTAGTTCGCGCTCTGTCCAAGTTTTTTCTTGGACTTCTTTAGTTTCGGCTAGTTCGTAATATAAAGCTGCTTGTTGCTGTTCGTATTGCTCGCGATCGAGTTTACGTTGCAGATCGAGATTATACTTATATTCCTGAACTTCGCGCTGGGTATTTTTGCGATCGAGGTCGATGCGTTCTTTAACGGTAATACCGTTAACTTCTTGCTCTTTGCTCCAAGCTTTAGCGAGATCTCGAACTGCTTGAACTGCGGCTTCTTGCTGCTGAGTTAATTCTTCACCAAAGGCTTTAGAATTAGTTTCATAACTTTCAATTAATTGCTCGAAGCTATCTTCATCGACGGTGAGATTGTGTAATGTCTGCAAGTCGGTAATTTCAGCCGTCACGCCTTCCCGAATATCGGCTAATTTGCCAGCTTCAGTCGTCAATCGTTCGGATAATTCGCTGACTGCGGCACCAAAACCGAGCTGGAGTCTATCTAAACTAGCGATCGTATCATTCACCTTATCCTGGGTCGATCCTGCGTTCATAATGGCTTTTGGTTCGTCTTTAACTACTTTGACAGTGGGTGCAGGTGGCGCGGAAGTGGCAGCTTTTTGAATATTTTTAACTTCGACTTCAAGAGCCTTCTTTTCATCGGCGAGTTGATTGTAAGCCGTCAGAATTTCTGCTTTAGTATTTTTATCGGTTGGTTTTGTTGCCATAAGTCTGTTGGGGGATGGGAGTTGGGGGACGGGGAGACTGGGGAACAGTTGAACTTACTCCTATCTCCCATCACCCATCTCCCATCTCATGAATTAATTTTTCTCGCTAATTTTAGCTGAGGTTTCAAATGCTTTCATTGCCAGAGACTGAGCTTGAGTCATCACTGTTTGAAGTTGTTCGGTGATGGCGATGATTTGTTCGTTCTGACGTTCGATTACTCGGTCTAAAGATTGAATTTTTAGGTCGTAGCCTTGCTTATTTCCTTCCCACTCTTTCTCAGCAAGATCGGCTTTAACTTTGGCATCGCTGCTAGTTTCTTTAATTGATTCTTCTCTAGCTTTTTTAACTGCTTCTTCTAGTTCTGCGGGGAAAGCAGCAACTTTAGCTGTGTTTTCATCAGCCAACTTCTGGTTGTCTTTCAAGAATTTCTCACGTTCTTTCCATTGCTTCTGTTTATCGCGATCGAGAGACTGAAGCTCTTGCTCTTGGTTGCGCTTTTTCTCGGTATAACCATCAGTTTGCAACTGGCGATCGCGCAAAACTTTGTATTGTACTTCGTCTTGTTCTTTCTGACGTTCTTTAGTAACAATTGTGGCTGATTCTGTCTGTTGCTCGGTATAGTCGTGATTACTTTGTTCCCATTGTTTTCGGTGGCTGGTTTGCTCTTTTTCTAAGTTTTCACGATCGGTTGCGAGTTTTTGCTCGATCGCTTTTAAACTTTGTTGATGCTCTTGGGTAATAATATGTAGAGCATCAGCAACAATCCTAATTTGCTGGAGTTCCGATCGATGTTGGGTTTCAATTTCGATCGATTGTTTGACTTGGGCGAGTTTTTCGACTTCTACTGTCAGCCGCTCTGAGAGTCCGTTAATAATGCTCCCAAACTCTAGTTGTAAGTCTGCCATGCCTTTGACGATCGTGTCATCGGTATAGGTCGCAGCTTTGGCAACTATTTCTTTATTTTTGACTAGTTGTGCTTCTTCTTGTTTGGTAGCGACTTTGGAACCCGGTCGCGATTGCTCTGCCAAAATCCGATCTAATTCTGTTAGAATTTGGGTCTTACTATCTTTTACTATTGCCATAATTTATCTGCCTCAAGAATAACAACGCATGAAAATCACCCGTCTGGATTACAGACATTGGGATGGTCTAGATCGCCTATTAAGTGTGCCCAAATATTCGCCTCTAGTAACAACAAGAGGCTATGCTAACAAATTAACTCAGATGCACTAAAAAGTGCTGGCTGGTCAAAATCGAGCGATCGAACTGCTAGACTAGTACTATTGTATCGCGATCGATCTCCTTTGTCAAGATTTTTTAGGAAACTTGTACTAATAGAGTCAATCGATCTCAAAAATCTAGCTTAAAAATTGAAACTTCAGCAGGGAGCTTTACGACATGACTTCTTCCAAATTACCGATTACAGATCGCTCGGATATCGACTTAGAAGATCCGCAATATTATCTCAGTCGAGAACTTACCTGGCTGGAATTCAACGCGCGCGTTTTACATGAAGCAATGGACGAGCGCACACCCCTACTCGAACGATTAAAATTCATGGGGATTTTTAGCTCGAATCTCGATGAATTTTTCATGGTGAGAATTGCCGCAATCGAGCAACAAATCGAGGCAAAAGTCAGCAAACTAACGCCAGATGGCAGAACGCCTACCGAACAATTAGCAGTAACTAGCGATCGCGTTCAGCAGCTTATTACCAAGCAACATCAGCATTTTGAAACGGTATTGCGTCCGGCAATGCTCCAGCAAGGTATTTATTTATTAGATTATTTCGATCTCCATCAAGAACAATGTAGCTATTTACAAAGCTATTTTGAAGAACAAATTTTTCCAGTGCTTACGCCACTAGCCGTCGATCCGGGACATCCATTTCCATATATTTCTAATCTAAGTTTAAATTTGGCAGTTGTCATCAAACATCCGACAACTGGTGAAGAATTATTTGCCAGAGTTAAGGTTCCACAGGTTTTACCGCGTTTTATTGAATTACCTGTAGAAATCCAAGCAATCGATCGCTCTAATCCGCTCCAATTTGTGCGCGAAACCGCCGCTACCGAATCGCAAATGTGGACGGGCATTCCGATCGAACAACTGATCGCCCACAATTTAGAATCCCTATTTCCGGGGATGAATATTCAAGATTGTTACACCTTCAGAGTGACGCGAAATGCCGATATCAGCGTCGCCGAAGACGAAGCCGACGATTTACTCCTGGCGATCGAACATAGCTTGCGGAAGCGGCGTAAAGGCGGCTCTGTGGTGCGAATTGAAGTAGATGCTGCCATGCCACAACAGATTCGCCAGATGTTGCAAGAAGAACTAGACGTTACTAATCAGGATGTCTATGAAGTTAATGGAATGTTAGGATTGGGACATCTAATGTCTTTTTTATCTCTACCCATTCCTGAATTAAAAGATCCGCCGTGGAATGCGATCTTGCCAGCTTACTTGCGTCGGTTCAAAGTAACCGAGGATAGCGGCAATTTTTTCAAATTAATTGCTGAGAAAGACTTTTTAGTTCATCATCCTTATCAGTCATTTTCAGAAACGGTAGAGCGATTCATTACTTGTGCTGCCAATGATTCTAAGGTATTAGCAATTAAAATGACGCTTTATCGAACTACTGGAGATTCGCATATTCTCAAGGCTCTGATTAAAGCTGCTGAAAATGGCAAGCAAGTTTCAGTATTAATCGAACTTAAAGCGAGATTTGACGAGCAAAATAATATTAATTTAGCGCGAAAACTAGAACAGGCTGGCGTGCATGTCGTCTATGGATTAGTCGGCTTAAAAACACATACCAAAGTCGTACTAGTCGTTCGGCGTGAAGGCGAAAAGATTCGGCGATACGTACATATCGGGACGGGTAACTATAATGCTAAAACGTCCAATTTATATACAGATGTGGGCTTGTTTAGTTGTCGTCCCGAACTCGGTGCAGATCTGACAGATCTATTTAATTATCTAACTGGTTATTCGCAGCAGCGAGCTTATCGTAAATTACTAGTTTCGCCCGTAAATTCACGAGAATCATTCGATCGACTGATTCAACAAGAAATCGACCACTGTCGATCGGGTAAAATTGGGCGGATCGTAGTGAAAATGAATGCTCTAGTCGATTCGCAAATTATTAAAAATCTCTATCGGGCCTCTCAATCTGGCGTGTCAATCGATTTGATTATTCGCGGCATGTGTTGTCTGCGTCCGGGAGTACCGGGAGTAAGTGACAATATTCGCGTGATTAGTATTATCGGTCGTTTTCTCGAACATTCCCGGATTTACTATTTCCAAAATGGTGGCGAGCCGACAGTCTTAATTGGTAGTGCCGATTGG
>NZ_JANPLS010000518.1:0-3741 GCF_031422475.1 Chamaesiphon sp. VAR_48_metabat_403 | reverse complement strand
ATGGACACGACGAACGATAAATCACGAACTATTTTGATTGTCGAAGATTCCCTATCGTACCGCAGTAAATTGCGGGATTATCTGAGTCAAGACAATCGAAATAGTTCGTGATTTATCGTTCGTCGTGTCCATTTTTTGCTAGCTTTATCTAAAATCCGGCATTTCGATATCTAAAAGATTTAGAAACGGCACTGGTTATATAGTGCCCAAAAGCGATCGCATTGGCTCATTCGATGTAATGTGTTCTAAATGCTATACACTCTCTTAAAATCCCCTCCTCGGAGGGGTGCCTGAAAGGCGGGGTGGGTAGATCCGTGCTGCTAGCTATCAACTCCAAATGCCCTGACATCTCAGCAAGATCGATCGTAATCCTTCAGTGGGGAGATAGTTGGGGGTGATTTGTTGGTATCGAAGATTTTACCCACCCCGCCCGTTGGGCACCCCTCCGAGGAGGGGATTTTTTAGGAGAAGGTATTAATTGTAATGTTTACTACTATCTGCTCGTTTGCCTCAATCGATCGACAATAACCCACGATCCATCCATACCCAAGCATTAACGGGATCGAGGATCTCTGGCTAAGTTTCCAGAAATCCGATCGAGCCAGCTCGAATAATACATAATTAATTGTTGCAACAATTGTGGCAATCTCCGATATTTAATAGATGTATTAACAGCCCGATCGAGCCTATTTAACAATCGATCGCTCTGAGTCTTCACATAATTAATGCTTTCCAATTCGATGATATTTCCTTTACTTCTTTTATCCGCCCATTTGCCGATCTCTAAATAGAGTCCTCGATCGAATTCTTGAATAATTAGCAGGAAGATTAGATCGGTTAAATTGGTTTGAAGACTATCTATCAGCAATCGATCGAATTCCGCCCCATAAGATACATCCCAAATCGCTGCTGCTACTCGATCGCATTCATTCAGACTCCATTTAGCTGGATTTCTCGGCAGATCGTTAGCAATATCCTCAGGAATCAAAAAATTAAAGTTACGATCTAATCTACTCGCAGCTTCTATTCTTTCTTTCTCATCTTTACTTTTGATTAATAATGACAATAAAGCTGGCATTGTCGAAATTTTAGCGACTTGGTTAGGTTCGATCTGTAAATGATGCTTGGTTAATAATTTATCGATTTCCGATTTAGTCTGATCGATAAACTTATCTTCACTCGCTACCCGATCTTTATCGCCATGAAAAACATCGATGCGATTGAATAGAAACCACATATTTTTTGACAAGCCGCCAATTATCTTCAGTTGCTCTACGACAGCCTGCAAGAGCATATTCACTTTTTGTCGATCTGTTTCTGCACTATTATAAGTGACTAAAAATAATGCTAGCTCGCAAGTCTTTAATAAGGATAAATTTTCGATATCTTGTTGGTGAGATAGTCCAGGTAAATCAACAATTCGTAACTTTATACCTTCGGGTAATTGCAATCGGCTATCTGTGGATAATAAGCGAATCGGATACTCGATCCGAATTTGGGGATAACTAATATCGATCGAGCCGTTATATTTAGCTTCGAGATAACTATTCATCACTGTGGCTAATCGATCGGATATTTCACGATCGCTAATATTATACCAGTCGCCACACTCCCATAATGCCCCAGAGGTTCGATCGATATGAATAGCCGTATTTTGATTGTACTCGATCGTCACCAATCCCGCGCTCATTTCTTGCACGGCTACAGGAATAATCTCTGCTCCACATAATAGATTTACTAACGTACTTTTACCGCTGCTGGTTGTACCTGTTGTGACGATCGTTAATGTTGGCGATTGTAAATCTACTAATAGTTTAGCAGTAGCATTGAAAAATATATCATCTAACTCTGTCAAGATCGATCGTTCAGATGGTGAAAGTTGTTTAGCTATTTTACGTCGATGAGTTTGCCATTCTCGTCTAATTGTCTTGACTTCTCGATCGATATATTTTAACAGCATAATTCCAATATTTTGGCATGTATGGGACTGTAGGGGCGGGTTTATGCTAATATTTTGGCAGTAAAAATAACGATCGAACGAACCCGCCCTCACCCACAATTAACGATCGACCGATATTATTACTGCGACAACCCGTGGGTACCCACGAGGGGCACACCTACAGGTTAATTGTGATACGATCGAGACCTAATTTAATTGCCTAATTTTTTCAAAGCAATAGATAATTGTCGTAACCTATCGCTAGCCTCTAGATCGACTTCATGACTTCTTAATTCCGCTGGTAAAGCTGCTAATAGTTTCGGGTTATCTTCCAACCATTCATTCTGAATTACCCCACTCCAAACCGCTTCAGAATTAATAAATATATCCCGCAATCGATCCAATTCTTGGAGACAATACTGTTGGAATCCGGCTGCTTCAAATATTGCCGATCGTAAGTAAGTTTCCACCGCCATTAGATCTGCTTCTACTTCGGCAATTACCGCCGCTTCGGGAGTCGGTTCTACTATAAATGCTTCGACAATTGGTTCGGCGATACCGAGAATTTTTTCTCTAATACTGCGATCGTATAGTAAATCTCGCCCGTATTTAAGATAGCGTTTGAGACAGCTAAACGCCGACTCTTCGCCCTCATAGTAATTGTCTAAAATATCGATATCCACACCGATATTTTTAACGATACTCAGGCGCATTTCGCTACCCACAGGCGCACGAACTAGAGATTCTACCATCGGTCGAGCAAACCGTAAAAATAGGACGCTCAAGCTCCGATTTAGAGCTTCTACATATTCATCAGTATTGGCAATTAGCCTATTTTTGACTTCCTCACTGTCGTAGAGTGAAGATGTCAGATAGTTTACCAATTCTAACGCCTGAGCGCGAAGTTCGATCGCCAATTCCTTCGCTATATCTAATAGCATTCGACTGATATCTGCATACAACTCTTCTCGCCAAGCATAATTAGCTGGTACACTATCGAATTGAACGATCGAATATTTCTTAAAGATTAGCTCTCTCCGTTGAGCAGTTTTAGTCCGCAAATCATTGAAAGATCGATCGACATGAGCCAGATAACGGTTTTTAAAATCCGTCTGACTAGTAGAATTAACTAAAGACTCGCGATCTCGGTTATTCGTACGAATATTTTCATCATAATAGTCAGCTAAATCCGCTTGAATCCGCTCCCATTGTTCCTTCCACCATAGCGAAAATTCGATCCGCCGTTGATTTTCTTCCTTCCGTTTGGCTTCCTCAGGATTATCGGAATATCGCTTACTCACCAAATCGAAAATCTTCTGGGAAGTGCCGATAATTTGGGTAGTCGAAGCTTCACACCGTTTCTGTAAAATCTTAACTCGTTCGGTATTAATATAATGATTAACCCGATCCTTAATTTCCTTAATCCCCGTCGTATCGACGAGGGCATCTGGATCTTCAATCTCCATTAAAGATTGCAGTCTAGCCCGAACCGCATCGACATTCCCGACTTCCTTAATCGTTTGTTCGCTGGCTATTCCTGCCAATACTAAATACGCACCAGCCGAACCCGAAACCACCCGATGTTCCGGTAAACGAGCGCGACTTTGCCATTCAGTAATTGCTTCCTGAATATGCTCTTGCATCGCCGCTGGACTACCCTTTTGATCGATATTACTCAGGAATACAAATAGTTTATCCGCAACGGTGACATGTCGATCGCCTTGTTCGGTAAATTTAATAATTTCTAATTCCGCACCCCGAATACTGGGGAATCTTTGCACCACAATTACCGCATCGCAATC
>NZ_JANPLS010000517.1:0-35725 GCF_031422475.1 Chamaesiphon sp. VAR_48_metabat_403 | reverse complement strand
GTCGCAAAAACGTCCAATTTCTCCCTTTTATAATTCACCAAACGCAATTTTTTGGGCTAACACGTCGTGGTTTTTTGCTTGTGTGGTGTAATTTGGGCGGGGGGGGGGGGGGATTGTGGGGATTGTGGGGATTGTGGGGCGTGTGGGGCGTGTGGGGGGAGATAGATATTTATTTCCCCTGTCTTGAAAAGGTGCTTCACTTGGGGAAACCCCAAGAACGCACTTTTCGCTTTCCCCTTTTCCCCTTCTTCCCTAAAGCCTAAAGCCTTTAATGATAATAATTTAAGTTTAAAGTAATATTAACAGGTTGTCGATCGGTTGTCAGCGACATCAGCATAATGGCTGAGGTAATGTAGAAAAACCTCTCTGTGATTGAGATCTAGCTATCGATCGAATTGCTGAGTTTAACGTTTTTAATGCAATAGACCGCTCGCATGTTGAAAAGATCGTGAAACTTATCACTCTGTAATCTGACATAGGTGCTATATTAAATGAGACTATTTTGCAACAAGTTCGATCGATACCATCTAACAAATAGTTATGGGGTATTCAGAGCATTGCCAAGTCACAAAAAAGCCAACCGATCGTCTTAACTATCCTGATAACTGTAGTTACTAGGCGTGAAGGGATCGGTCAGCAGCAAAATAAATAACTTACCTAGATTGTAAACGTTGGCGAAGCCTTGCCTACGGAAAATTCTCCCTGCCGAGGCTAATCCAGCCAATTCATCTAAATTGAGTCACAACATCTCTTCACAATATAATTCAGACCATTATGGCAGCAACGTACACGACAGCTAAAAATAACGTTCCGACGACTACCGGAGCGGGCAATGACATCATCGATGGTGGTAATTTTAAGACTAATATCTCGGCTGGCGGCGGGATTAACCTAGTCAGGACGGGTAAAGAAAATGATGTCATCGCCACTGGTGACGATAATGATTTTATCGATGCTGGCGACGGTAAGAACGTCATTAATGCTGGCAGTGGCAATAATCGCGTTTTAGCTGGCAAAGGTAGCGACAACATCGCTTTGGGAGCTGGGAACAGTGTTGCCAACAGCGGTGCGGGTAACGACACTATCTCCGCAATATTTGGTAACAGCATTATTAATGCTGGTACTGGCAAAGATAAAGTCGATCTCGGCGGCGGTAACAACAAAATCGTCCTCGAAGCTGGTAACGGCGATGTCACTATTACCGGATTCGACATCACCAAAGACAAGTTTCGTTTGGGTGAAAGCTTAATGGGTAAATCTCTGACATTTACTACCAAAAGGGCAGATACCCTGGTAATGAATGGGACAGACTTGCTGGCAACCATCAAAGGTGTGACAGGAGCTACAGGATCGTTAGTCGATAGTACGCCCCTGTTTAGCTACAAAGCAACCGAATTAGGTTCGTTTAATACGACCAATCTTAATGCCAACGTAGTTGCGGGTGGGATTAATGACTTTGGACAAATTGGCGGACGTTACGATACTGCTGGTACCTTTATCAACGAGAATGCCACCACAGCGGTTCTCCAACCCAACAACATTATCCGCCAAGGATTTGTCTGGGAAAAAGGTAAACTCACAGCACTTACCAACGTTGGGGTAAAAAAAGGTGAGTCAGACTTTGGGGCACCTAATGGTACAACCATTAATATGCTAGTAGCTAATGTCCGAGGGATCGGCGACAGGGGCGTTGTGTTTGGGACTGTCGATGAAGTTCGTCAACCAATTCCCATCGCAACCGACAGAGCCATCACTTGGGAGCAAGAAGGAACTGCCAAATACAAACTCACAGTCGAGGATTTTGGTGGACTAGAAAGCTACTACTTCGATACTAACAACAGCAAGCAATATGCTGGACGGAATATTCTCTCTAATGCTTTTGAAAACCCCATTTTGGTTGAGAATGGCAAAGTGACAGATCTCGCCGATTTAGGTGGCGATGGTGGTACCGCACAGGGTATCAACAACAAAGGGCAACTTGTTGGTTCGATCGATAGTGATGGTATTCTCAACGATGTTGCTGTCAACACCGCAGTTACCTGGAATAAGGATGCTAAAGGTGTGTATCAGCTCGAAAATCTTGGTACCTTTGGTGCGGCACAAGCTAGCTTGCGCGATATTAACGATAATGGCGACATTATCGGTGCCAAAAGTAACGGGCTAAGTGGCACAGCCGCAGTTACCAACCCCTTCATCCTCCGCGATGGAAAGCTCACCGATTTAGGTAGCTTAGGTGGTAAAACAGGCTCTGTCACCGGGATTAACTCCTTCGGCACCGTTGTTGGTTCCTCTCAAACCACGATTTTAGGTGGGGCTGATGGCAAAACACTAGAAAACCATGCCTTCGTGTGGAGTGAAGGAAAAATTACCGACTTGAATAGTCTAGTTACCGAACCGATCCTCTATAACGGTGCAAAAGTCGTCTTGACTAATGCTGTCGGTATTAACAACTTTGGGGATATTGCCGCCACCGGGACTTTTATTTACAAAGATGCCGTGACTGGTAAAGATACGGTTGGTACTCGCGCTTATGAGTTAAAAGGGATTGCAAATAAAAACGTCTTTACTCCCGCTCAAGTAGCGCAAGTTGTTAGCGGTGCGGCTCCTAACTCCATGATGGGAACTGCGGCTAGTGCTGTTAGTACAGAAATGGCAAAAGTAACAGGCACGACAATTGCAGCAGGCGATAGTGTCAGAGCTAACGATAGTCCGGTTATGCCATTATTTGCATCAACAAGTGGCATTGGCGAGCCAACCAGTCCGAGTGCTGTTTTAGGTACTAATGTCGATCCTTTACTGGTTAACACTCAACTACCAGTGTTGAATGTTGGCTTACCTGTGTAATTGGTAAATAGACAAATTGGCTTGAGTTGACACAAAGTTTTTACCTTAGCTTTCCCCTAATAGAGCTACCGTGTATACACATCTCTAGCTTGAAGCGAAATTGGTGTGAATCCCCCTAAATCCCCCTTGGAAAGGGGGACTTTAAGAGCAAGCTTTCCAAGGGGGTTGGGGGATTCAGATCTCAAAGCGAAGTCTAATAGACTTATATACACCGTAGCCTAATCGAGGGGGAGGCTTTACCCAAATTTAGCAGTCGGCAGTAGCCGAGCCGGATCTAAATTTCTGCTGGTGCATCGATAATTTTAAAATCTATAACAATCAAATTTGTCAGTCATGTCCTCAACGGTTCAAGTTGGAAAACGCACATTTACTACAGATGCAATTTGCGAGCAATTGAGTAATTCTGCGCTGCTACCACAGTTACTCAGAGAGATGATTATCGATGAGATTCTAGCAGAGTGGGAAACAGAAATCGATGGTAAAATTCCTTACAATCGCGAAGAGTTTGCCGAAGGGTGCGATCGAATTAGCCGACTTGCCGAATATCAAGGATTAAATCAACTCCAGCTTTATAAAATTGTCGATCGCCACTTAAAATTACAAAAATTCAAACAAGCTCGATGGGCAGGTCAAGTATACAGTTATTATTTAAAGCGAAAAAGCGTCCTCGATCGAGTCGAATTTTCCATCATTCAAGTAAACGATTTAGGCTTGGCTAAAGAGCTATTTTTTAGAGTTCAGCGAGGCGAACAATCCTTTGCCGAATTAGCTTTTGAATATTCTCAAGGCAATACGGCTAAAGATGGCGGTAGAGTTAGTGCCACCGATATCGAGCGAACTTTTCCAGCCCTTTCCATGTATTTACTCAGTCTCAAGAAAGACGAAATATCACCAATTTTTACATTAGATAATCTACATACATTTTTAAGATTAGAGCGATATATTCTTGCAGAATTAGACGATAATTTAAATAGGGTATTACTAGATGAACTATTCGACAACTGGATTCAGCAGCAGATTTCCACTAGATTGGGTTTGTTTGCTGTAGAAGATTCAGTGAACGATCCTGAATTGACGGAGGAACTAGATCTAGTAAGTGAAAGATCGGGAATGTTACCATCAGTAGAAATCATCGAAGACCGAGCGATCGATTCAGATCTAATGGAGCCAACATCTTCTTTCTTTTTCCCGAAATTAACATCCGCTGCCGATGTTTTTGACGATCGTCAATATGCTCGTACTTCCTCTAGCTTTTTTGTCCCCCAATCTCATCTGGCTCGAACTATCGTTCGTCCCCGAAGATTTTGGAATCGTCAAAAAGCCATTTCTTTCTTATGCTTCTTTTGCATGTTTTTAGGATTGGAAATCGTAGCATTAAAGATGTTTCATCGTTTAGACCCTCCGCAAATAAGTATCGGCAATTCTCGTAACTAATCCATTTCTAATTATTAATAACTAATGACAATCGACACATCTACAGAAACATCAATCGAACGGGAATTTCCCAAGCAATTAGATCTAGCTCAAGTTTGTATCTATGGATTGAGCATTCTTTCTGCGGGCATATTTTTATTCCTGCCATTTTTCAACCTCTTACATCCTAGCCCCTGGCAAAGATCGATTGGTGCCATACATGGTTTTGGCTCCCTGCTAGCCACCGTTGTCGCCGTCTACACCGGACATTTAGCATTCCCACTCTTACGCGGCTCTGCGAAGATTTTACCCCAAGTACGGACGCTCACATTTTGGGCAGCTTCGATCGCATTTTTAGCAATTGCCAGCGGTAACTGGGCATATATGCGCTATCGTGCCGATGCTTCATTTGGCGGTGCGAGAGCTTGGCTCAAAGAAAATAGCCCACTAGCCCAATATGTGTTGATGGAATATCACGAATTTAGCGTTTTATTCACCCTTCCCATCGGTGTGGCTTGTGCCTGGATTTTATGGACGTATGGCGATGCAATTTTAGATAAAAAACATCGCGTCGTTTTATCAGCTACTTGCGTCGCGCTCATGAGTTTGATGTTCTTTGCGATGGGTGGCTTAGTCACTGGTTTAGGCATCGCTAAAATTCACGCACTCTAACTCATATTTTCAGAAGTAGCAGCCAGAAAAAATCCGATCGTTTTTAATCCATAACCCACAATCTACAATGACAAATACTCACTCTAAAAAAGTGTCAATTAACCCACCCATCTATGGAAAAGTATGGGCAACTCTCAAGCAATTCCCCGCAGGTTTAGCTAGAGGCTCAAATAACCCGCCTGCAACATCTGGAACGGCAGCAGCGGCTTTAATTAGTGCCGGAATCGGTTGCTTTACCATGATGGTAGCTCACCATCTTGCCGATACATCTAAAGAAAGAGAAAAATTTATTTGGGGACTCGGCAAATGGATTCCCGGTAGCGACACTGGCGATAAATTGTGGGGCAATATTGGTAGCTATACAGGTAAAGAAACCATGCTCTTAGTTAGCTGGTTGGTAAGCTGGATTATCTTACACAATTTGCTTAAAAATAAGCAAGTTAAAACCAGCACGATCTTTTTATGGGCATTCGGGCTAATTGTTGCAGCAACGGCAATGAGTTGGCATCCCATTTTCCCTTATCTGCCATTAGTCTAATTTACACCAGTTCCGATCTTTAATATCATCTCAAGCAGTTAATTATGAATGAGCTACCTCAAGAATTCAGCGACAACTTAACCGCATCGCGTAATACTGTCAATGCGATCGATAACCCAGTTAGAATTTCCGCACGAGAACTCCATAAATATGTAGTCGGATTAGTCGGAATATTCGCGCTAGTTGTGATTACCTATCCGATCGCAATGAGTCGAGTTACTCAAAAAGAAAAGTTTGCACCGTATCAATCCCATCTCAAATCTTTAACACTAGAATACAAACCAGTCGAACCCAAATAGCATAGCCTGTCTTAGATATTAATTTATTAGCATCCTTACATAATCAATGTGTGAGGGTGCTAATTAGTAAGCATCCTCATTCGATAAAAATATTCCTATAGAGAAGTGGCGTAGCATTTTTACCAGATAGTAACACGATCGCAACTGCCAGTAGGGTGCTGTTTATTCGGTAAAATTCAGTACTGATGGTAAAACCCTTGCCAGTAGTGGAGTCGATCGTAGCGTCAAGGTATGGGATGCAAATTCTGTAAATATCTATTACGCTAATTATGCCCCGACCGGAGATAATTTATAATTAAATTAGTCGAAGAGCTTTAGACAACTAAATAAATCCTAAAGTAGGGGTCAAATTATGAAAATTGCCACCATGCTCGACAGTTTCATCGGCTATTTTGCCGCAGCAGCAGCCAGAATCTTTGGACTCGATCGCAACGAATATCCCGCAACGGGCGTGCAACCTTTTGAAGGTGAAATTGATAAAAAACATCGTTAGATTAACGATTCTTAAATATATTAAACCGAGTATTTTTACTCGATCGAACTCAACTTACACCGAGTTTAATAAATTCCATCGCCCAGCCCCAGTAAATTCTACTTTTATTTCAGAGTAGCGGCTACTGGGCTGGGCATTTTGGCGATCGATTATTACTTATGAATTGCCAGATCCGGTAATGTGTCGCAGAATGATGTCGATTTTGGCATCTTGAGCATCAAACCGCTGATTCATTTCCTTTTTCAGTTCATCAACTTCATCATAGAGACGGTCGAACTCGATATTAAGTTCGCCCCAGGTGATTTGGGTATCTTCAAGACGGTTAACTCTACGGGAGATCGTTCTCAGTTGACGATCTAGCCGTCGATCGTTTGGTTCGTTAGATTGGGTCATAATGGTCGATAGATATTCGAGTCGATTGGATTTAATAGCCCTGGTATCCCTGTTAGTTGACGCTGACGGGGATGCTTTCATTTTAACTTCGATCGGCGGCCTGTGAGTATGGTCATTACAGTATGGTGGCTACTGCTCTTACAATGAGGCTACTTACCCAGCAAATCTCGAACATCAACATCATCCGGCGGAGCCTACTGTCATGAAAATCGCGAATCTCGATGAAACCACCCTGCGATATCGCACTACCGACAAATCTTTCCAGCGGGGTGAATCATACTACCAACAGGGTGCGATCGTCGATCTGTGTCAGCGGGGAAATTGTCTTTATGGTGAAGTCGAAGGCAATAATGTCGAACCCTATCGTGTCACCATTCAGTTTGATGCTGGTGGCGTGACTGAAACGCAATGCACCTGCGAGTATAGTTTGGATGGCTGGTGCAAGCACATCGTCGCAGTGGCTCTGACTTCGATCCGCATACCGGGAACCATTCACAAACGTTTGTCTTTAAATGAGTTATTAGATCGATTAAATCTCGTTCAAACTCAGACACTAGTTCAAGAATTAGTAGCTAAAGAACCTGACTTAATAGATCGGATCGATCGATTCGTCACCAAAATTTTGCCCCCCATTATTCAGCAAATCTCTACATCCGAAACTCGCCCCAAACGTCAGACGAGTGTAGATCCTCAACCCTATCGTTACCAAGCCAAACAGATGATGCGACACTGTTTGGAGCATTGGGAAGATGGAGGAGAAGAAAATCCGATCGATGAGGATTTACCAGAGATTTTAGCCCAAGCGCAAGCTTTTATCGATCGCGGCGATGGTAATAATGCGCTGGTAATTTTAGCAGCCATTACCGAAGCTTGCGTCGAGGATTGGGACGAGATTGCCGATTATGGCGGCGAAGGCGACGAGATCGTCGCACAGCTCGATCCGGTGTGGGCGGCGGCGGTGTTAACAGCCGAATTATTATCTACAGAAGCTGTCGATTTACAGGTGAATTTAGAAGAATGGCAAGATCGGCTTAGTGGTGAATTTGAGATTTGTGCTGAAGCACTGCGTCAAGGCTGGGATACACCGGAGCTGCTAGCCGTTCTACAAGGGGAAAGTGAGGATCTGTGGGCAGATGGACGACCGAACTATGCAGACAAATTAGCGCGGATTCGGCTCGAAATCTTGAATCTCCAGGAACGCTACCCAGAGTATCTGAACCTCGCACGGGCGGAGGATTTAGTTGAAGAATACCTGGTGCTGCTGGCACAATTGGGACGGATCGATGAAGTCATGGCTGCCAGCATTCGCATCAAAGATGCCCAACAAGCCCTCGCCGTCGCGAAGGTATTGCGAGAACAGGATGCCCTCGATCGATCGCTTCTCATCGCGACTGCGGGATTGGAGCTACCCGATTGCATTGCTACCACACCCGCTGAGGATCGGTTCTTCACCATCAGTCAGAGTCCACTGCTAGATCGCCATCGCTACGAATTAGCCGATTGGACGAGCGAATTAGCCCAAGGATTGGGCGATCTAACTACCGCTCTGGGCGCACGGATAACCGCATTTAAACTGCGTCCATCGATGCAAGCATATCAACAAACCAAAACACTCGCAGGCGACACTTGGCAGACCTTACAGCCCAATCTGCTGAAACATTTACAGACGATGGATAACTGGAGTCATGCCGAAGCCAAAGTCCAAATCTTTTTGCACGAACATGCGATCGACGATGCGATCGCGACTGTCAATGATGGTTATGGGCGGGGAAACCTAATGCAGTTAGTCATGGATGCTGCTATTTCTCATCGCCCAGAATGGGTAATTGCCAAGGCAATTCGCCCAGCAGAAGACATTATGAATCGCGGTAAGGCGGAATCTTATGAAGATGCGGTAAATTGGTTGACTAGGGCGCGGGCTGCTTATATCCGATCGGGACGGCAAGCCGAATGGGAGCAATATCGATCGCAGTTAATTACCACCCACGGACGCAAACGCAAACTGATGGGTTTAATTGAGGATGCAAATTTGTAGTGGCGAGAGACTTGCTAAAATTGAGTTTTGAATGCCATCGATCGAGTAGGGGCAATTCATGAAGCGACCGAAATCGCGCTGAGGTTCCCTCAGCGTGCGTTTCGGTCAAGACATTGCCCCTACTCGATCGCTGAGATTGTGGCTATTGTGGATCTTTGTCATCCTCATTCCCTAAACTAGCAGCTTGAGATAGCACCAGAGGACATTTATGACTGCCGTAATTATCGACTCCACCGCTAACAAAGTAATTCGATCCGCGCGGCGAATGGATTCCCGGTTAAAGATTCATAATCGAATAGAATTCTGAAAGTAGACGATCGAGCGAATAGATTTTCTATGCTTAAAGTACCCAAAACAAGCCATGAAGATATTAGTATCTAATGGGTGTAAATCCTGCCACTAATTATTCGAGTAAACATGAACCCAGATCGCAACGCAATTTTAGCTAATATTCCATCGCCTTGTTTCGTACTAGAAGAAGAACTGCTAGCCCGAAATCTGGCAATATTCGCTCGAGTCCAAGCAGCCGCCCCGATTCGCATCATGCTTGCGCTCAAAGGGTTTTCGCTCTTTCATAGCTTCCCCCAAATTCGTACCATTCTCAAGGGTGCTTCGGCTAGTTCTTTATGGGAAGCACGGCTAGCCGCTGAGGAATTTGGCATGGAAGTGCATGTCTATTCGCCCGCCTATCGGGATGAAGATGTCCCGGAGATTCTACCCCTCGCATCGCACATGACCTTTAATTCGATCGGGCAATGGGAAAGATTTAAGCACCAGATCGCCGCTCATACGCCGCACAAACCCTCGATCGGGTTGCGAATCAATCCTGAGTACTCGCCAGTCAAAACCGCGCTCTACAATCCCTGTCAGCCCTCAACGCGGTTGGGTGTTTCGGCTAAAAATTTGGGCGAGACTTTACCCGCAGGCATCGATGGATTTTTATCGCATAATTTGTGTGAGAGCGACTCGTATGCCTTAGAAAAAACCTTGGCTAATATCGAACTATTATTCGATCGATTTTTACCAGATTTAAAATGGCTCAATCTCGGCGGCGGTCATTTGATGACGCGCAAGGATTATAATGTCACCCATGCGATCGAGGTGTTAAATGCCTTTCATACTCGTCATCCGCACATTCAATTATTAATGGAGCCGGGTTCGGCAATTGCTTGGGAAACGGGATTTTTAATCGGCAAAGTATTAGATCTCATTCCGACCGATGATGTGGTAAACGTGATGTTAGATGTCTCGTTTACCGCCCACATGCCCGACTGTTTGGAAATGCCTTACAAGCCAGCAATTCGCGGCGCGCGGGAGCCTGAAGCAGGCGATACGTTCTATCGAATGGGTGGTTCTAGTTGTTTGGCTGGTGACTTTTTAGGCGACTATGCTTTCGACAAGGAATTAGCGATCGGCGATCGGATTATCTTTGAAGATATGATGCATTATACAATGGTCAAAACTTCAACATTTAATGGTGTTGTCCATCCCGCGATCGGACGGATCGATAAAGATGGTAAATTCACGTTATGGCGCGAGTTTGCTTATGAAGATTATCGATCGAGACTGGGTTGAGTTTCAAATCCCCGACTTCTTTAAGAAGTCGGGGATTTGGCATTAATATCGATGATAAAGACGGTACAATTAAAACTATGAATCTTAATAATCCGATTCAAACTATTTTCAGATTTATCAAGCTATCGATTAGTCAATATACACCGATCGATCTGATGGGTAATAATTTGGAAGATATATTTAACTTTCTCAAACTTTCCGATCGAATTGCCACGGCGGGACAACCGACTGAATCACAATTATCGAGTGTTAAAATGGCAGGCTATCGATCGATAATCAATCTTGCTCCAGGCACCCATGAAAATGCATTGGCGAACGAAAGAGAGATCGTCGAGTCGCTGGGGATCGAATATATTCATATTCCAGTCAAATTCGATCGACCGACTAGTGAAGATTTCGCTCGCTTTTGTGATGTCATGAGATCGAACGAAGATCGATCGATCTTCGTTCATTGTGCTGCTAATTTACGTGTATCTAGTTTTATATATTTGTATCGCCGAATCGTTGAAGGTTTCACTCACGAAGCCGCCCAAATTGAGTTGGCTAAAATCTGGATTCCCAATCCAGTTTGGCAGGAGTTTATAGATCGAACAATTGCCGAATAAAGCATAAATTAATCGTTAACTAAGTTAATAGAGTAGTCTATCGATCGGCCGAATCGATAAAGATGGTAATTTCACGTTATGGGGCGAGTTTAGTCAGGAACGGAAAAATTAGGGTGGCTCATGCTCGATCGACTTAAAATATAAATAGCTATGGAAAATAAATTATGACGACTACTTCATCAAAAATTGTCCCCTTGCTGGAAAATGGCGATAAATTAACTCGCCATGAATTTGAACGGCGTTATGCTGCCATGCCAGATCGACAAAAAGGGAGTAATAAAGCTGAATTAATCGAAGGAATAGTATACATGGCATCGCCACTCCGATTTGAATCTCATGCAAAGCCACATGCTAGCTTTGTAGCTTGGCTATCAGCCTATTGGGTTGCTACCCCAGGTTCACAATTAGGCATCGAGCCAACAGTACGTCTCGATCTAGATAATGAACCTCAGCCTGACGCAGTGCTGTTTATTCCAGGAAATGGGGCAAGTACTACGGAAGATGACTACATATTGGGTGCGCCAGAATTGGTAGCTGAGATTTCTGCTAGTACTGTGTCGATCGATCTAAACACTAAGAAACAAGTATATCAACGCAATGGAGTTCGAGAATATATCGTCTGGCGGACTTTGCAACAAGAAATAGATTGGTTTAGCCTCCAAAATGGTGAATACGTTCGCCTCGAACCCGATGAGAATGGTGTCGTCAAAAGCCAAGTATTTCCTGGATTGTGGTTGGCAGTAACAGCGATGCTGAGTGGCGATCTCAAAGAAGTTTTATCTGTATTGCAAGCAGGGATAAATGAATAGTGGATAGTTAGGGTAGCTCGGTAGGGGCAATTCATGAATCGTCCCTACCGAGATTAGGCATACCAAGCTTAGAAATTAGCCGAAACGCCAACCCGATAGGTTCTACCTGGACTGTAAATTCGATTTACTTTTTCATATTGAACATCGGCAAGGTTTTCGACATACAAATTGAGTCCAACATTTTCGCTCACAGGTATCCGCGCACTGAGATCTAAATTGAGGAAAGATGGCACGAAACTGGTGTTAACTTGTCCGGGATTGTTGAAAAATGTGCGGCGCGTACCTGCATTATAGTTAGTCAAAAGATTGACTTCCCAACCTCGATTTGCGTAACCGATGCCTAATTGAGCGACGGAATAGGGAATGAGCGATAGTTGTAAGCCTCGCTCCGCGCCTGTCTGAATTTTGGCATCGGTGTAGGTGTAATTGGCAAATGCCGACCATTGGGGCGTTATTTGTTGTTTGAAGCCAATTTCTAAACCATTGGTGTTTACCTGCCCGATATTCGTCCACTGCGTGACAGTTGGGCTAATTGCTTGAGTGGCAATTCGATCGTTTAAACTACTGCCAAAATAGGTAATCGTCCCGGTGGATGTGGGACTAAATGCCAGATCGAATCCAGCAGTCCAAGTCGCGCCCGTTTCTGGTTTGAGGTTGGGGTTGGGGAACCAGCCGTGGACGGTATCGTAGAGATATAGTTGGTCTAGTCCGGGGTTGCGTTGCGCGCCTGCTAGAGAGGCACGGAGCGCGAGATTGGGGCTAATTTCCCAGCGGGAGCCGAGACTGGGGTTGATATAGTTACCAAATTGCGAGTTAAAATTCTGACGGAAACCTAAATCTAGCGCAACTTTATCGGTAATTTTCCAGGTATCGACAGCAAATAAAGCTGTATTGAAAACGTTGCGATTTTCGACATCATTAAAAGCAATCCGGTTGGGAACGGTGCTAGTTGACGTGCCATTTAATTTGCGATTTTGAATTTCACCACCCCAGCGGAGCGTATTAGTCGCCGACGTTTTCCAGGTATGGTCTACTCTCCCGGTAATGGCTTGAGTATCGAGCGTACCCGTGCGATTATTGTTACCGCTAGGGCCAAAAGTTTCAAAATAATCTTGAGTATAACCGATCGTGGTATTGAGCGTCGAAGTTTGGTCTGCGGCTAATTGAGATCGCCAATTCAATCCTAAATTGAGATTATCATGGTTTAACCGATCGCGTTGAAATGGAAAGCCAAAGTAGATTAAACCTCGCCGACTGGTAGTTTTTGTTACGTCGAAATCGAGCTGGTTGCGATCGTTAATTGCCGCTGAAATGTTACCAGAATAGCTAGTTAGATCGGTATCGGCGTTAGTCAGTTTACCTGTCGCCGGATCGCGATTGGCAGCACCGACGGGAACGCTATAATTATTGTCGATCCGATATTTTTCGACTCCAATGCGGTAATTTAATTTACTATCGCCGCCAGTATAACTCGCTCGATAATTCTGACGACCGTAAGATCCGAGTTCTGCCGATACATTGGTTTGTGGTGTACCCCGATAAGTTTTGGTGATGATATTAACCACACCACCAAAGGTTTCCGAACCGTAGAGAATATTACTAGCACCACTAGATAATTCGATCCGATCGATCGCATCAACTGGAATACTATTGAGATCTGTCGCTCCGTGATAAGTATTAATATTATTGCCGATCGGACGACCGTTGAGCAGAATGATAAATTGATTTATCGATGCGCCACGATAGTAAGTGCCAGTGTGAATATCTGCCCCATAGCCAGCATTATTAATTGCAAATCCTGGTAAAATATTTAATGTGTCGGCAACATTTTTCGATCCCTGCCGTTCGATTTGTTTGCTATCGATCGTGTAAACTGGAGCCGATTTAGGTAGATTTACTTTTCGCTCTCCCGTGACATCGATCGTCAGTTCTGGATCGGTTTCAGTCGTCGAACTATCGACCTGCGGCGGAGCTGCATTCGCGCAATGGCTGTCTAAAACTAACGATACACCTGCAATTAAGATCGACATCGCAACTAGATGCCGCGCAGTAGTTACCAGCCAATTAATTTGTCGATTCAAAATCTTTACACCTTGCTAAAATTATGACTTAAATAAACACCCGATCGGATTGCAAGTTGCTATTTATAACCTCAACGGTTTCTAACCGCTGCTCGTGTCGCAAAGTTCGCCAAAGCTGTACTGATTAACTAGTCCGCGAAGGCGGACTTTGCACCACCAGCCACGACTTCCAGTCGTTGGCTACTCCAGTAACTAGCAACTTGGGTTAGTACTGCATCTGGCGATCGTCGAATGGCAAAACTGGAGCGAACGCTTACAGATGAAAATCAGTAATCCGGCAATTAATTGTGAGTTGAATGACAAATAGTGTCAAAAGACAAGCTGTCAAACATCCCAGCCTAAATATTGCGCTAGTCTAAGGAAAAGCTCGTACTAAAAATGGCATGGTTCCTTTACCCCAACATCGCCCCAAAAACCTCTCCCTGGGGCCATTAGAGACGGAAATTCTCAAAATTGTCTGGGAATTAGATACTGCAACCGTTAAAGATATTCACGATCGCATTCTCAGCGATCCCGATCGCGAATTAGCCTATGCTTCAGTTACCACCGTCCTCAATCGATTAACTCAAAAAGGTTGGCTCAAATGCGATCGCCAAGAGCGGAGTTTTGTCTGGGAACCCTTACTCTCAGCAGCCGAAGCCCAGGCAATTCAAGCCTACGAACAGTTACAGCAATTTTTGGCAGTAGGTAACCCCGATATCGTTGCCGCTTTTGCCGATAGCTTAGATCGATCGAGCATCGACCAAATTGCAGCGATTTCTCAAAGACTGCAAGCCATTCGGACAGATCGGGAGGAAGGATAATGCACCTAATTGTCTTGTTGACTATTTTCGCTGTGGCTTGGGGACTGCGCTACACTTGGGCGGGGACAGATCGGGTAAGCTGGATCGATCGATGGCAGCGAACGCTGGCAATATTTTTATTACCACCACTGTTATTATTTACTAGTGCGATCGCCATCATCTGGATGGGGCCGCACGGACGGATGGTGTGGGTGGGAAATGATTGGTTGAGTTATTGTGTGGGGATCGGATTTTTAGGATTCGCCGCCTTATCCTGGCTCAAACTTGCTGGCTCTGGCTGGCAAATGCTGTCACAGATTCGCACTTACCCGACTACCGAACTTAATGGCAAAAGCGTCCGCATCCTCGATCTACCGACTCCCTATAGTGCCCAAATCGGCTTCTGGGAGCCAGAAC
The DNA here is from genome assembly GCF_031422475.1 of Chamaesiphon sp. VAR_48_metabat_403. NCBI lineage: Bacteria > Bacillati > Cyanobacteriota > Cyanophyceae > Gomontiellales > Chamaesiphonaceae > Chamaesiphon > Chamaesiphon sp. VAR_48_metabat_403. The sequence goes on along the minus strand of NZ_JANPLS010000517.1, from coordinate 20,769 downwards.
TAGTCGTCACCCAAGGATTGCTAGATACATTATCAACAGCCCACCTAGAAGCGGTTTTAGCCCACGAACAAGCCCATTATCGCTACCGCGATACCTGGTGTTTTTTCTGGTTGGGCTGGTTGCATCAGATGACAACTTGGCTGCCTCAAACCGAAGCAATCTGGCAAGAACTGTTAATGTTAAGAGAACTTCGTGCCGATCGGTGGGCATCCATTCAAACCGATCCGCTCTTAGTCGCCGAAGCATTATTGTCGATCGTCCAAAATACACCCATATTTCCCGACAATATTTGCGCCGCTTTTAGTCAAACAGCCCCAGCAGATCGGCTCACCCAAAGGATTGAAGCCCTACTCGATCGTATAGAAATCAACGGCAACAATCAGATCGAGCCGAGTCAGAATCTAGCTGCTTGGGCATGGCTACTTGTTGCGGTATTGCCATTACTTGCCGTCCCTTTTCATAGCTAGCCTAAATCATTCAGAAACGGCAACATAACGATATTCTTCATCATCGTCATCTGCTACTTGCACGTCGCTAACATCGACTTCGATCGATAGTTTCTCCAAGTCTTTGACTAATGCTTCAGAAATATAGTGATGGTGAAGATCGAGTTTTTCGAGATGATTAATTAACGGACTAGCTAATAAAGCCGCCGCGCCGATATCGCCTAAATTTCCTAATGATAGATCGAGAGTTTTTATTCTCACTAGGATCGTGGCATCTGCCACCGCGATCGCCATTCGATCGGCAATTTCACTATCTCGCAAACCCAGATACCGAAGATAAGGAAATAACGAACCATTCAGAATCGGGGCGAGATCTACTGGTGTGGTATCGCCGCCATAATTATCGGTGCCCAACCATAATTCTAAATGTTCTAAACTGGGTAAATGACTGGCACATACTTCCCGAACTCTTTCTACACTCAAGCCGCCAGTTTCGACGATTAATGTTTTCAATCGTCCAAGCTCTAGTTCACCAAAACTCAAGTTTTCATTACCGCGTACCCGTAAATATTCTAATTGAGGATAAGCATTCCAGAGTGGCGATAGATCGCTTTGTTGAATCCACGATATCTCATATTCCTCGCCAGTAATATCGCCTAAAAATAATGCTGTTAAATTAGGCAGTTTTTGGCTGGCATCAACCAGGAAATTCACAACGGGTTCGCTCGATCCATCTTCAGCATCCCATTGTCCGATAATCAAGTTAGTAATTTGACTGACTTGAGGATCTGCTAAAAATTGTGATAATAAATCGATAATGCTATGCTCTGAATTATAATCGACACTCAAGCGATAGCTAGATTCTGTAGGCTCGGCAATCCCAATTTCTGTCGTGTATTCAACAATTGGCTTACCTGCAAATAACTCGTCGTGTTGATAAATTCCCATGTAGATTTTGGATTGAAATGTTGATGTTTTGCGCCAGTTGTGAAAATTACTAATTCCCTAACCCCTGGGTACCCTCCGCGACGAGGCGCACTAGGGCGATCGAACAAATAATTATGTACTATATCAATTTTCTCCTATTTATTATATTCCGTCAATAGCATTTTTACCTGAGTCGTATAGGTATCCTCTCCATTCCAAGTAATGCCCTGAAGTAGATCGCCAAAAGCATTCATCTCGATGATATAATGGTCTTTTAAATTTGGTGCGATTAATAAATCGATCCCACAGTAGAAAGTATTCGGAAAACAAGCCGCAGCGCGTTCGCAGGTAGCTAACATTTCCGCCCAAATAGTCGGCGATAAACCTGGCGGTAAATCTGTAATTTCTCGTCGATCGTTTCCCAAATGTAAATTAGTCATCGGGCTATTTCCTACCCGAATTACTGCTTGACGCGCTTGACCGCTTATTACAACTACTCGCACGTCAAATTCTCGCCCTTCCAATCGTGCTTTGGGTAACCATGTTTCGATTTGAACTGATTCGCAGGTGAGAAAATCAATAATATCGGCGATCGCATCTGCATCTCGATATTGGCGAATCAATCGTGAATTATAAAACCGTAATTCGCCCGCTTCGACAACTCGTTCGACGGTAGTAATTGCCCGCTCGAATCCATTCCGACGATCGTAAGCAACTACTCCCGAAGCTGAGGAACCATGCGCCAGTTTGATGAATACGCGATTGATGTTGCGATCGTCCATCAATTTAGCTATTGTGGATTTTGAATCGTTTGGATCGATCGATAATATTGGGGGTATGGGAATACCTGCGGTGGCTAAAATTTGTTGACACCGAACTTTATCAAACATGACGATAATGTCATCGGGATGGTTTAAGATTCTCCCTTGTAAATTAGCCGTCCATATTTTTAAACACTCGCACCAGCCGAGATACCATTGACGTTGATACCAAATCCGCCCCAAATCTGCTGGTAACTGCGCCGCCGCACTCCCACTAATCCGTTGATGTCGTCCCTCTGGCTCTAGTTCCGCTCCCGCTGCAATAAACCCTCGATCGACTTCAAAACTGCGCTCAGGCGCGTCAAATCGGAAGATTGTATCTGGAGAGTCAAATTGGGCTAAATCGCACCTACAGGCTAATAAATCGGCATAGGAGATCGATCGAGCTGGCGGTAATTCACATCGCTCTAATGCTTGCTGAAATAGTTGCACGCGGCGAGTTTCGGGGTTGGAAATTAAGACAAGATTCAGCATTTTATTCATTCATGTAATGCCCAGCGACGATGCCCTTCACAACGACGATCCCAGTTTCCTCCTTCGTGCGCTGGATATGGTGGACTATCACTATTGATTTGACATGGTAATTCTTGTAATTTTGCGATTGTGCTTTCAGATAAATAATTACCAAATACGTTTAAATATTTGAGATTTCTTAAATCTGGCGAATTAAGTAGATACTCTGCTCCTTTTAAAGTCATCGTCCCCATTTTAAAGTCGAGTACTGCTAATCGATCTATAATGGGACTAGTTAAAACCTCAATAATTAAACTATCAGTATCATTATCACTGCAAAGTCCGAGATATTTTAAATTAGGGCTTGCATTATCGAATAAGATTGGCTTCAAAGCTTTTGCAATTCTATATCTGAAGATATCTATCTTCCCCAACCATAGCTCAAAGTATTCTAAGCTAGGTAATTCTATTCGCCCAATTTGGTTGAGATTCTCCCCTGCTAAGTGTGCAGTTTCTATAATTAAAGTTTTTAGATTTTCATGTCTTAATCCTGCACAATTCAAAGAAGTATATCCCTCATCCTGATATTCATCATCAGTAAAACGTCCAAATACTTGAAGAATCTCTAAGGTTGGAAAGGATTCTAAAAAAGGTCTAATATCGGAAACACTTAGTTTCGATCTCCGATATCCTGTCGGCCATTCTTCTTTACTATCTCCAATATATAATCCCCGCAGATTTGCAAACAAATTTCCTGCATCACAAATCGCCGCCAACGCCTTAGCAAATGGATCTTCTTCAGTAAAAATAAATTCTTGTTCTATTTTAACAATCAATGCTTTTAATTCACCAATTTTTGGATCTTTTAATAAAGATTCAAAGTGACCTAAAAAAGAATCATATCGATCGCTGTATTCCCATGAATCGGTCATTTGTACCACATAAGCATTATTTTCTGGATCGACAATTCCTATTTCAGGATTGTAGATTTCCCATCGCCAGTCGGCTAGAGTTGTAAAATAACTTAGCGGTTCGCGATCTAATAATGCTGCTTTTCCTGCTTCTCCAGCTCGATCGCGTAGCAATCTACGTGCGAATCTTTTAACATCATCGTTAGGATCTGCCAGTGCTTCGAGTGCTAAATTTATGCCATCGGTTCCATATTGGATCGTGTCTTTGAGTGCTTGGATTTTTGCGACTATCGATTCACTTTCCAATCGTTGTTTTGCACCAGCTAATCCACCCAATATGGCAGCATTTATCGGCGGTGGATTTTGTCCGCCTAAGACAGCATCGGATTCTTGGGGATTGGTTTCTGGCATGGCGATCGATCGAGAGGAGGTTATCGTTATTATGCCCAATCGAGCTTAACATGGCGACATCAATGCAGCCCTCGAATGAATTCGGGGCTGAGATCAAAAGTCCGTTGAAACGGACTAAAATCGAATCTCAGTTATCTTCACTTCGTGACGCTACGCGAACAGATAACTTTTGCTATGAGCGCGAAATTTATTTCAGCGCGGATGTCGCTTGCACTAGTAAAGCCTCGATCGGTTAGTACTATCGATCGTTAATTTAATTTAGGAATGAGGATTAAAGAACTTGCAATTCCTCCTTTGGTAGGGGCAATTCATGAATTGCCCCTACCAAAGGTCGGCAGCAGAGCAGATATGTATATTATTAAATCCTCATTCCTTAGCGATCGAACTATCTACTTAAAGTCCGCAGAAACCGTCCTAAACTGGCGAAGACACCAGGCGATTTGGCTGGAGTGGGATTATCCCCCGACGTGGGGTTAGAGGGCATTAGCATCGCATCTAGCTCGTCGCCGACGGGTTTTTGGGGCGATTCGGCTAGAAGGGTATAATCGTCGCCTCGCTCTTCCCAGACTTGCCATTGAGCGGGATAGCAGCGGTAGATGGCGGCGGTTTCGAGGGGTTTGATATAGTAGGCACAGGTGAGAGTCGTCAGGAACCTATCGCGCAGTTGTCTGGCGGCATACCCGATGCCCACAATTGCGGCATCTTCGAGTTTGGGTAAGAATAAAATCACCGGACGATCGCCTGCGGCATTACATAATTGCTCGACTTGTGCTACTTCCACCGCCGATGGTTCGATCGCGATGAATATTTGGTCTTCGGCTTGAATTTTATCGACAATCGGCGATCGACTGCTACCTAAATCGTCGATCTTAAAGTTTAGATCCGACCAATCCCGTTTGGCTAGAGCTGCTGCGCCAGTATCGGGAAATAATACCTTGAGTGTATTACCGCGATCGCTAAATGCTTCGATAAATTGTCGTGCCAAATTCATCGATTTAAGTTCGGGGATGGCAATCTCGATCGTGATCCGCTGACAACCATCGGCAATCGCCGCCAGGGTAGCGGTTTGAGCTAGTGCGATCGAGTCTTCGAGGGTGGTGGGTAATTGTGACATGCAACGGGGAATACTGACGCTATCTCTACTAGAATACCGCTCGATCGTCTCATCTGGCAGCTTGCACCATTTCGATCGAGCCTAGAAATAAGGTGATATTATCTGCAACTATGATTTATCTGATTATTAGATTGACTAAGATTGTCGGATAGCAGTACATCAAAGTCCATCATTCAATCATTTTAATCAAAGTTCAGACAATATAAGGGGAGAATCATTCCCAGCAATCACCTTTATTGCTGAATATAGATCGGATAGTTACACTCGATCGTACTTCAATTAATCCAAAGCTTGGTGCAAAAATTCCCAAGTTTCGCGATGTTCTTCTGAGTCGCCTTCATCTTCCCACGATTGCAGCAATCTCTCGATCGATTGTGGTTGGTTCGCTTCAATTTGCCGCATGGCTTTTCCCCAAGCTACCGAGGGAGAATTTAAATCTAGCTGTAGTAGTCTGGGATCGGACTTCACATCAGGAATCGTATCCTGGATTGCTTGGATGAGGTGAATTCTGTCTTCAACGCTCATGGCTTTGATTTGGTCTAAAGTAACTGAGAGATCCATCTCGATCTACCTCAATAGCTAGTTGTTCCTTAATTATAATCTATACTCGATCGATTCATTTAGACATATTTTATTATTTAATTACCAATCGTTCCTCTATTATTCGCCGCATCTAGCATTTGATGATAATACGACATTCTATGCTTCTGGTTTCGCGCTTCGTCTTCATCTTCATCACGCCACTCTTCTTCCACTTCAAAGTTTTCAACTAAATCCTTCATTGTCTCTAGGAGGTTTCTTGCCTCTTCCCATGAAAGCATTCTTTCAACACTGTCATACTTAGTTTGAGTTATGCCTGTTATTGTACTTCTATACTCAACTGGGGAAGAAATTGTGATAACTGGTTCGAGATAGCCGATCCTAATAGTGTCAGTTATAAAACCTTTCTCGTTTAAAATATCCTGACGTTTGACACGAAAAAATAATCGACATTGCTCTTTTTTTGCTCCATGAAAATTCACCCCCAGAGAACCACCATCTCTGTAAATATCTATCATAGTTACACGAGTAGCAACTGGCAACATAACAAGCTCCCGATTTTTTGGTAAGGTTTGACTGGATCTGTAGATAGCTTGAAGATGAATGCTAATACAGATCGAGCCTACAGATAACTTACCCATTTCGATCGCCAGATCGATTATGACTTGCTAAAAAATAATAGATGCTGCTGGGGTAGCACGCGCTCATTCTTGAGCAACTTTAATCCCACAGCTTTCATTTCGCGCTCGATTTGTTTTTGAGTGGTTTTGTGGTGAGGCTTGATAAATACCTTAGGATCTTCGCCGCGATATTCGGTTAAGACAATTCGCCCGCCCGGTTTGAGTGCCGAGACAATTCCCGTCATCATTTCTTGAGGATAACCAAACTCATGATAGGCATCGACCATAATTGCCAGATCGATGCTGGCTGCGGGTAATTCGGGACTTCGTTCGGTGCCTAATTGCGGCTGAATATTGACAATTTTATTTTTACTAATCCGCTGTTTTAAAAGTTCGACCATTTCTGGCTGCACATCGACGGCGAGTACTTTGCCTTCGGGGACTTGTCGCGCTAGAAGCTGGGAAATATACCCCGTACCCGCGCCAATATCGGCTACAACGTCTGTAGATTTAAGTTCTAGTGTGTCGATCATTTTTTGGGGTTGCTCTTCTGTAGCGCGATCTGGACGCTCTAGCCAGCCTGCGCCCTGATGTCCCATGACTTGGGCAATTTCTCTACCCATGTAGACTTTACCCGTACCATCGAAGCTGGGCTGTCGATAGCTGTAATATTTAGATTGAATTAGTGCGGTGCTGGGGGGAGTGGCGATTTGCCAACAGATGAGGCAAGCGAGGAGGATTTTACAGAAGTTTTTAAAAAGCAGCGAGGGCATCAAAATTATGGAAATAGAATACAAGGTCAAACTTTATTATAGAATCGATCGATTGGAAGAGGTACTATTAAAACTCCCTACACTTGCCGATCCGATCGAGGGTGCATTATGTACGATCGCATTAGCAAACGATCGCTGCGTGCATTTACCATTTACTTCTGGCGAACAAAACCGCTTAATTAATTTTCAGTATTCTAGGGGGGCAAATTTCGATACTCGATTGATTTTTGATATTGACGATCCTTTGCTCGATTATATGCGATCGGCTGAATCGACAGCTAAGTTAGATCGCCAGACAAATCGGGTATCGATCGGTTTTATCTACGTATATGTTCGACTTGGTAGTGAGTATCTAGAGCTGGTATTTAGTGGGGACAGTTCGCGCATCAATAAGTTATTTCTAGACAGTCGATCGATTCAAAATCGCTTTATCGAATTCATGCACGATACTGGTGGTCTATTTGGACTCCTCGATCTAGAAATTAACTATTACTTGCTAACACCCACTCTCGATCGAAAAATTGCTCGTCCGAGTGCCGCTATCCAAATTGAGGCTATCCCTAATTGGGATATTCCTTATTATGAAGAGGAGATTGTTTATCACATCGATCTCTATGTGGCTGAATGTTTATCACAACTTTAAATGAATCCAGCGTGGCTTTGTCCGTCAGAAGAGAACGAAGATTTAGGGTAGGGGCAATTCATGAATTGCCCCTACCTGGAATTTTAGAAAGTCGAGAATTCAGACATCGGTAGTATCTTGTTCGGCGACTTTACCAAATAAGTATCGATCGCCGATATACTTGAGAATTACCCTGCCTAACTTCGGATCGTCCCTTTCAATCGTCGGTTTGACAACCACGCCTTCTCTACCGTGAGTACCACCGACGAGCGAATCGCCATCGGAAAATCCTCTAATAACTTCTAGGGAAAAAGCACCTTCATATACTAATGGTACTTGCTCGACTTGATGGCGATCGCATAGCTCTTTAAAAATGGGATAATCGACATATTTACCATCTAACATTAAATCGAAGGCGCGGAAATTCAGTCTTTTTTCGCCATAAGTATAAGCTTGAATTCCTTGTCCGTAAACTTCACCGTATAAGATTGCTTGTTTGTGTCCTTGACTTTGTAGATCTAAGAGCAGATTTTTGACACCAATCAAGGTGTGTGGAAACCAGTAAGTATTTGCCACCATTTCACTCGGCTCATCTGGTTCTTGCCGACGTAAAGCTCTCGAACCAGCCATCATCGTCGGTTGTTCTTCATCATCGTGCCACACAAAACCCACCCGACAATTAGTACCATGAATTTTTTCAGTCGCGACAACTAGTTCCCCTACTGTTAATAAATAGGGGTAGCTCCGCATGTTTTCTAGATTAGTATATCGAGGAAAATAGGGATCGTCAGTGGCACTATCTCCGGCTGTCGCCTTAACTGGCGGATAGTATTTAGTAGCACTATAAAACTCTGCCACATCGTCGCCTAATTGCATTGCTGCTTCGGGCTGCACTACCAATCCAAACGAGGGTTCGCCGCGTAATTTAATCCGATGTACTACCAAAACGCGATCGCCATTAATATCGGTTTTTTCAGATAAATATGTCGCCACATTCAACCGCTCGGCAACTTCTTTAGTTAATACAGTCCCTTGCTCGAAATAAACGACCAAATCGCCCGGTTGATGTACGCCTTTTTTAACACACATTTGCCACCCCTGCACGGTGGCTAGCTCTAGCGCATCGGCATTTCCATGCGGTTTTAGCTCCAAAATTTCGCAGACTTCGACTTTAATCGTGCTCATATTTAATTTTCAAGGTACGTTAAATTTTATTCCAGACAGCCGCTGTCTGGCTGTGACTAGGCTAACACATGAATTAGGTGAGTAAAGTATAAACTACAAGTTTTGGTACGATTAGAAAGATTATTTCAAACGGTTCCCGAAACATTCAAACTGCTATGGTTACCAGATCTCACTCAGGCTCAGAATGAAACCTGGCATGATTTCACTACAGTCGATAGCAGTGGGAAATTCAGATATCTCTGGTGCTTGCCCCGGCCGATAGATTTCGACTTGCTTGTTTTTAGGATTGATGAGTAAACCCAGCCGCACCCCATTCGATCGATACTCCTCCATCTTTTCTCGCAATGGCGGCAATCTATCGGTTGCCGACAGCAGCTCAATGACAAAATCTGGTGCCAAGGGTGGAAATTTCTTGCGTTGCGCTGGGGTCAAAGCCTCCCATCGGGATAATTCCACCCAAGCGGCATCTGGAGAGCGTTGGGCACCATTTGGTAATACAAAAATGGTGGAAGAGCTAAAAATTTTACCTAGTCTAGTTTGGCGATTCCAAACAAATAACTCACCACCTAGCTCTAATTCAGAGTTTCCACTTTCTCCACCGACTGGGGGCATGACGATTAATTCTCCGCTGGCTGTCAATTCAAACGATCGATCTGGATTATCTTGGCACAGTTTCTCGAACTCTTCACCATCAATGCGAAGAGTTATGCGATGAACATCTAATAACAATGGCTTGGTTTCAATAGATGGCATTTGGTATAAATCCCCCAATCTAGATCGGAATATTAGTTTTTGGTTGCTATTTTTATTAAAACACGATCTAAACTCGATTCACAAGGAAGCGATTTCTGTCTTTGGCTGGATTTTTGGCGGTTGGCTCTGGTTCGGTTTGTTAGTCGGTCATTACGGTGGCATCCGATTCCCGATTGCGGTAGTTGTCATAGTTAAATTTTTAGCTCGAATTGTAAAGTTATTTAGTAAAATTCAGAAACGCGATCGCCAGAGCTTGTATCTTAAATGGCAGCATTCTATCAGTAAATATATGTTCGCCGATCCGCGAGATTATCAGATCGTGTTTTTAGGTAGCTTTCTAGGATTGGGGATTATGACTAGAGATTGGTCGATTAGACCGGAATTAGTTTTTAGTCTAATGCTCAGTTGTTGTCTCACTCAGCTAGTACTCAGTAGTTTAGTTAAATCTACCGAAAATATTTGGCTGACGCTCAAGAGTGCTTTAATTACTACTTTGGGTTTATCGTTATTGTTACGTGCCGATCGAGTCAGTACGATGATTTTAGCAGGTTGCTTGGCGATCGCGAGTAAGTTTATTTTTACTGTCGAGCGCAAGCATTGGTTTAATCCGGGTAATTTTGGAATTATTGCAGCATTATTATTAACTCCCGATGCCTGGGTTTCACCGGGGCAATGGGGCAGTGATTGGTGGTATTTATTATTGTTTATCGGTATGGGTGGTGTTGTCCTCCAGCGCGTGGGGAGATGGGACACCAGCGTGGCTTTTTTGGGTAGTTATGCTGGCTTAGAAATTGCCAGAAATATCTGGTTAGGTTTCCCCTTAGATGTTTGCATTCATAAACTAATGAGCGGTTCTTTATTGTTGTTTGCCTTGTTTATGATTACCGATCCGCGCTCGATTCCTAATGCACGCTCGACTCGAATTATTTGGTCGATCGCGATCGCTATTTTAGCATTTATTCTCCGTAACTATTTTTATATTAATGAGGCAATATTTTTCGCCTTATTTGCCATCTCTCCTCTAACACTCGCACTCGACAAGTTGTGGGCTGCACCTCAATTTAATTGGCATTCATTCGATCGTACCAAAACCACCTAATTTATCCCCTATCCCCTAATGAACATCCCTCGAATTATTCTCAGCCTCTGTTTAGCATGTATTCTCGTCCTGAGTTTTGCAACAAAAGCGATCGCCTTTTGTGGTTTTTATGTCGGTGGAGCGGATGCTAAATTATTTAATAAAGCGTCTCAAGTAGTCATCGCTCGTAATGGCGATCGTACCATCCTGACGATGGCAAATGATTTTCAAGGAGCGGTGAAAGATTTTGCACTCGTGGTACCAGTTCCGGTAGCAATTAAACGAGAACAAGTAAATATTGGCAAACGGACGACAATCGAGAAATTAGATGCTTTCAGTCAACCTCGTTTAGTTGAATATTTCGATCCCGATCCGTGCAATACAGTTAATTATGAAAGTAGAGCATCTGACTCAGCGATTCCAACCGCATCAGCACCAGCACCAGTGGCGAAAAGAAATGGTAATTTAGGCGTTACTGTGGAAGATCGCTTCAAGATTAAGGAATATGAAATTGTGATTTTGAGTGCGAAAGAATCGGATGGATTAGAAACTTGGCTTCAGCGAAATGGCTATAATATCCCGAAAGGTGCGAGTGAATTATTGAATCCATATATCAAACAAAAACTAAAATTCTTCGTTGCTAAAATCGATATCAAAGAATTTAATAAAATCGGTGGTAAGCTATTACGTCCGCTGCAAATTGCTTATCAATCGCCTAAATTTGTGTTGCCCATTCGGTTGGGAACGATTAATGCTCGCGGCGAGCAAGATTTAGTTGTCTACATATTATCGCCGAAAGGACGGGCGGAACTGACTAATTATCGGACTGTTAAAATTCCGACGGGAACGGCAATTCCGACTTATATTAAAGGTGAATTTGGCAGCTTTTACAAAGCCGCTTTTCAGAAGGTCTACGAGCGAGAGCAGAAGAAAGTTGCCTTCTTAGAATATGCTTGGGATACTAGTAATTGCGATCCTTGTTCTACCGAGCCACCGACAGCAGCAGAATTAAAAGAAGCTGGTGTATTTTGGTTGAATGATGGCAATAATTCTTCAGGGAGTATTCCACCGAGTTTTCGCCGATCGGCACCTCGGTCGAATACATTTATTACTCGCTTACATATTCGCTATACCCGCAATAAGTTTCCTGAAGATTTGATGTTTCAAGAAACTGGAAATCAGGAGAATTTTCAAGGACGTTACGTACTCAACCATCAATTTAAAGGTACTATGAATTGTGATGCTGGCAAGAAATATCAACAGGCATTACGCCCCCGCTTAGAGCAAGAAGCGAGTAATTTAGCCAACCTGACTGGCTGGAGCATTCGCGATATTTATCCTAAGATCGACTTTCCATCTACATCCAAGAAAACTGAAGATAGCAAGCCATTTTGGCAAAACATATGGGGTGGAGATAAGAAATAATCGAGAGCTTCATCAATTGACACGTTCGTGAATTAATTAAAAGCTCTGGCGAAATTAACGATCGTGTCGATTCATTAACACTACTATCGAGCTTAACCCCTGAAATTCTCATGCAAAATCTCTCTCGAATTATTATTTGCTGCTTGCTAATTGGCATCTCAATCTTGACTAATATCAGTCCTGCATTAGCATTTTGTGGCTTCTATGTTGGCGGTGCGGATGCTAAAATATTTAATAAAGCATCTCAAGTAGTTATCGCTCGTAATGGCGATCGTACCATCCTGACGATGGCAAATGACTTTCAAGGAGCCATTAAAGATTTTGCGATGGTAATCCCCGTCCCGGTGGCGATTAAAAGAGAGCAAGTACATATCGGTAAACGTACCACGATCGAGAAATTAGACGCATTCAGCCAACCCCGGTTAGTCGAATATTTCGATCCCGATCCTTGTGCAACTTCCGATTTAAATGAATCGGCAATTAATTCTAATAGTGTCCGCAGATCGGCTCCTTCTGCTAGACTGCGAGGCAGTGGTTCTAATCAAGATTTAGGGGTGACGGTTGAAGACAATTTTAAGGTGAATGAATATGAGATCGTTATTCTTAGTGCCAAACAATCTGATGGATTAGAAACTTGGCTCCAACAAAATGGCTATAATATTCCCAAAGGTGCGAGTGAATTACTAAGTCCGTATATCAAACAAAACCTCAAATTCTTTGTTGCTAAAATCGATCTTAAAGAATTTAATAAGTCCGGCTTCCAGGTGTTGCGTCCGTTGCAAATTGCGTTTGAATCGCCTAAATTCATGCTACCGATTCGCCTGGGTACGATTAACGCTCGCGGCGAACAAGATTTAGTAATTTACGTGCTTTCACCTAAAGGACAAGTAGAACTGACTAATTATCGGACTGTCAAAGTCCCTACGGGAACAGAAATTCCTACTTATATTAAAGGAGAATTTGGCGCGTTTTATCAAGCCACATTTCAAAAAGTCTACGAGCGCGAACAGAAAAAAGTGGCGTTTTTAGAATATGCTTGGAATGTCTCTAATTGCGATCCTTGTTCGAGCGCGCCACCAACTTCAGCCGAATTAAAAGATGCTGGCGTATTTTGGGAAGATAATGGCGAGACTACATCTAGCAATCCTACAAACAATTCTCGCCGTCGATCGATAGCTCAAAGTAATACGTTTATTACTCGCATTCACGTTCGTTATACCCGCGATAAGTTCCCAGAAGATTTAATATTTCAAGAAACTGGCAATCAGGAAAATTTCCAAGGTCGATATGTAATGAATCATCCCTTTAAGGGCAATCTCAGTTGTGCTGCTGGGAAAAAATATCAGCAGACACTTCGCCCTCGGTTGGAAAAGGAAGCGAGTAATTTAGCCAATTTGACTGGTTGGAGCATTCGCGATATTTATAGCAAGATCGATTTTCCCACCGTTCAATCTCAGCCGGATGGGAATAAGCCCTTTTGGCAGAATGTTTGGAGCGATAAGTAAGAGCGATAGGTAAGAGCGGGGAGCGGGGAGCGGGGGGACGGGGTGACGGGGTGACGGGGTGACGAAGGGCGAGGAAAATGCATAAAGATATCAAAGACACTTGTGTCCTTCTTACTTCTTACTCCCATCTCCCCGCTCCCATCTCCCATCTCCCATCTCCCATCTCCCAATCAGATGCGATTTTGAGAGCGATAGAAGGGTTTTTTAACGACAGTAGCGGGGTAGAGTTTGCCCCGAATTTCGACTTCGACAACTTGCCCTAGTTTAGCAAATTCGATCGGTACATAAGCCAGGGCGATCGGGAGTCCTAGTGTGGGGGACATGGTACCGCTAGTAACGATGCCGACAGGTCGATCGGCGATAACTACGGGATAATCGTGACGGGCGATATATCGTCCTTGCATATTCAAACCGACTAACTTGCGGCTGACTCCCGCCGCCTGCTGTTTTACCAGCACATCGCGCCCGATAAAATCGCCCTTGGTATCTAAATGTACCAACCATCCTAACCCTGCTTCTAGGGGCGTGGTAGTATCATTAATCTCCTGACCGTACAAACACATGGCTGCTTCCAATCGGAGGGTGTCTCGCGCCCCTAGCCCGCAAGGAGTCACGCCAGCGGTTATTAATGCATCCCAGAGTCGCACGCCGATTTCTGGTGCGACCATGATTTCAAATCCATCTTCGCCAGTGTAGCCAGTCCGGGCGATAAAAGCGGGGTTTTTAAAAATTAAACCTCTGGAATGACCAAAATTCGTTAACTGAGTCAGATCGATATCGACTAAGGGTTGAAGATATTTAAGTGTGTCTGGCCCTTGGATGGCGAGTAAGATTTGAGTGTCGGATAGATCGGTAAATGTGACCAGATCGAGGTCTAAATGCGCCAACAACCAGTCTTTATCTTTATCTTTAGTACCTGCATTGACAATTAACACGACATTGCCCGCGCCTTCCTGATAGACGATGATGTCATCGATGATGCCTGCTTGGGGATTTAATAAAACTGTATACTGGGCTTGTCCGGGTTGGAGGCGGCTCAAATCGGATGGTACTAGTTTCTGCAACTGCTCGATTGCTGTGTCGCCGTGCAGGATAAACTTACCCATGTGGGAAATATCAAACATCCCCGCGCGTTGCCGAATCGCTTCGTGTTCGGGACTAATGCCACTAAATTGGACGGGCATCTCCCACCCCGAAAAAGTTGTCATTCTAGCGTTGAGCGCGATCGCCCGATCGGATAATGGAGTTCGGAATGGAGGATGGGATTCTAGTGCAGTCATTGAATTTTGCAGTTTCCCTAGCAACAAGTTACAGCTACTGATTCTTACACATCCCGATCGCTAAATTGAAGCTCGTTGCAGGTAAAATGTAAGGATAAATTAGGAATTATCCCTACAGGAGATCGCTGTAGCCCCGCAATTATTCGTGTGTCAATGGCAGAACTTCCTAGCATAGATCGATCGATTCGCATTTTGACGATCGAAGCCGATCCGATTATCCAATCGGGGCTAATTACTTGTCTGAATCGATTTCGAGATCTGCAAGTGGTGGCTGAAGCTGAAGATCTTGCTAGTGCTTGGCAAATTCTCAAGCAGGGAGTCGAACTCGATCTAATTTTATTGGGGCTTCCAGCATCGGATTTCGCGATGAGTTTTGCGTTTTGTCAGCAAGTCAAAACTAGCAATCCCAATTTACCAATTTTGCTACTAGCCGCGTCTGGAACTGCGGCATTAGCCCCCGCAGTTCAACTTGGGGTTGAGGGGTGCTGTTTGCGGGGGAGTTCGATTATTGATTTAGTCAACTATATCCGTCAAGTTGCCAGCGGACAAACTAGTTGGGCACCAGCAATTTTACAACAAGTTAGTATCGATCGACAACCACGCGCGATCGCGCTGTTCGATCGAATGCGGCAATCTAGTCTCCAGCAAATTGATACTACTTTAGCCGCCATAAATACCGATCTTACAGGCAATTTATCCGAACTCGATCGTTTAATCTTAACCGGACGCAAGCGCGAACTCAATACCGCCCGCTGGCTCGTCAACCGCTTATTTCCATCTACTCCAAATCGCTCGATCCCAACTGCTCAATTCACACCTGCTAATTTACCCAGTCCAAAACTGCCCACCGCACTAGTAGAATCCGATCTCGGTAATCTCACAACGCGATCGTTATTCGATCGGATCGCCGCCAAACTCCAATCGGGACTAGAAAATCTCACCCCTACCGCCCTAGAAATCGATATTCTGCGCCGAGATAAGAAACAAGAACTATTTTATTTAATTCTCCGTCAATTTGAAGGATTGCTCGATGAATTGCGCTTTTCTCAAATCACGATCGAGCAATTAGCAGCCAAGCATCCTCAGATTTTACCAGATTTATGGGCATCGGTAACTACTGACTTTTTCGGTAGATATCATACCCTCTCGATCGCAGATAGCCAGATTGAAATCATCCCAATTTTACTCCAAGATGTCGCGATCGTCAACACCGAAATTCTTGCCAAAATTCCGCAATCGATCGACTTATTCAACTACTTACTATTCAAAACACCACTCACGATCGATAATCTCACTTATTCAGTCGGTAGCACCGCCGCCACCGAGCGCGCCTGTAGCCTCTTAGAAAATCTAACAATCCAGATGGCAAATGCCGTCATGCAACCTTTACTCAATCGGTTTGGTAATTTAGAATCGATGAAATCTGGATTTTACGATCGCCGATTGCTCTCTAGTCGCGAGATCGAACGGTTCCGGAACGATCTCTCCTGGCGATATCGAATCGATCGTTATATTAGCGAACCGCAAGCAATTTTTGAAAGTCAATATCGGTTATTTATCTTCACCGAATATGGCATCAAACAGATGCCTATTTATGCCCCGCGTCCGGTAGAATTAGAACGACTAGCCGGAATTCCACTCGTCGTAACACTAACCCTAGAAGTGCGCGATGCCCTCTCACCCCGCTTGGCATCATTAACCACATTTGTCGGGAGTGGAGTTGTCTATTTGCTCACCGAAATTATCGGACGCGGTATCGGTTTAATCGGGCGCGGTATTATTAAAGGTGTGGGCAATATTTGGCAAGAAACTAATCGCAGTCGGAGATAATTATGCAAAATACGCGTTTAAATACATTATTCGATCGACTGGAAAAACAATTTACTCAATGGTCTGAAAATCCCTGGCGACGATTATCACTAATTATTATTAGTTTACTATTTGGTAACTTTTTAGCGTCTGCGATCGCGACCACCACCGGACAAAGAACCGAACTCGACGCGATCGCTAGTTTGGGAGTATTAACGATTGTCGAGTCAATTTCTTGGCTGACGTACGGGACTAATTTCGGTCGGCGGCAAGTCACATCAGATGTGATTTTAGGCAAACGTCCACTCTGGATTGCACTATTAAATAGCATCAAACTGGGGTTAATTTATGGACTGTTTACCGAAGCATTTAAGCTAGGAAGTTAATTGAGAATTGAGAATTGCGGCTCGCTCTGCGGAGGTTCCCTCCGCATAGAAGCGAGACAAGACAGAGAATTGAGAATTGAGAATTAATTTAAAAGTTACACTATCCACTATCCACTATCCACTATCCCCTATTCCTGACAAGACGATCGTAAGATATAGCTAGCCAAGTAATTAAGGGTAGAGTAAAAACGGTGCTGGACATTAGACAGATTCGAGAAAATCCAGAATTAGTACAGGCAAAACTAGATCTCAGAGGAGCGGGTGCGTACGACATCCAACCCATTCTCGCACTGGATCTCAAACAGCGCGAACTAGAATTCACCCGCAGTCAACTTCAGGCGCGCAGCAACGAAATCGGTAAACTCGTCGGCGAGAAAATGAAATCGGGCACGGCTCCCGACGCGCCAGAGATTAACACCCTCAAAACCGAAGGTAATGATGTCAAAATTCAATTGAGCGAATTAGAGCCAGCCGAGCGCGAACTCAAAGCGCAGATTACCACCCTAATTTTACAACTTCCCAACCTGCCCAGCGACACTACCCCGATCGGTAAAAGTGAAGAAGAGAATGTCGAACTCCGCAAATGGGGAGATGAATATATCCCCACCAACCCTCAAATTTTGCCCCACTGGGAAATCGGTGAAAAATTAGGCATCTTAAATTTCGAGAGCAGTGCTAAAATCGCGCAAAGTCGGTTTGTCACCCTCATCGGTGCGGGTGCGGCTTTAGAACGCGCCTTGATAAGCTTTATGCTCGATCGGCAGATTGCGGCGGGTTATACTGAAGTCAGCCCGCCGATCCTCGTCAATAGTGCGTCGATGACAGCTACGGGACAGTTACCGAAATTTGCGGAAGATGGCTTCAAGTGTGCCGATGACGATCTGTGGTTGATTCCTACTGCTGAGGTGCCAGTTACCAATCTCTATCGCGGCGAAATCCTCAATAGCGAACGACTCCCGATCCATCACTGCGCTTATACACCTTGCTTCCGGCGCGAAGCGGGAAGTGCGGGGCGCGATACGCGCGGTTTGATCCGACTGCATCAGTTCAATAAAATCGAGTTAGTCAAATTAGTCCATCCTAATACTTCTGAGCAAGAACACGAATCGCTAGTTGCCAATGCGGAAGCAATCCTCCAAGCGTTGAAATTACCTTATCGAGTGATGGAACTATGCACTGGAGACTTGGGCAGTAATGCGGCAAAATGCTATGACTTAGAGGTGTGGCTCCCATCGGCTGGGAAGTATCGGGAGATTTCGAGTTGTTCTAATTTCTATGATTTCCAAGCGCGGCGTGGCGATATTCGGTTTAAGGAAACTGGCAAAAAAGGCACACAATTCGTCCATACACTCAATGGTTCGGGTTTGGCTGTAGGACGCACGATGGCGGCAATTTTAGAAAATTATCAACAACCCGATGGATCGATCGCCATACCAGAAGTATTACAGTCTTATCTAGGTAGAGCCATACTGTAACCCAAGTTGCTAGTTATGAGTTATCAGTGGGAGCGTGGATGGGTAAATGTGTGGATGCACCGGAGTAAATCTTTTGTATGTTGATTGGATGAAGAGTGTTTGAATTTTTAATTTATCTTGTGGTTGCTAATGTATGAAAATCTGATTTTATTTGATGGCGTGTGCAATTTTTGTAATGCAGCGGTGCAAATGGTAATTGAAATCGATCGACACAAAATTTTTAAGTTTGCCGCAATTCAATCTGAATTAGGACAACAACTCTATCGTCAGCATGGTTTAGATCCGATCGATATTCAAACTTTAATGTTGGTAGATGGAAAGCACGTTTTGACTAAAAGCGATGCGGTATTGGCGGTGCTATCTAAACTTGATGGCGGCTGGCAATATTTGGCTAATTTTACAGCGATGCCTCAACCGTTAAGAGATTGGGCTTATACTGAGTTCGCACGACAAAGATTCGTGTTATTCGGGCGGCGGGATAGTTGTATGGTGCCCACGCCAGAGTTACAAGAGCGATTTATCGGCTAAGATTTTCGGCTGCGCTCGGTACCCGCATGGGGATTAATCCCCATGCTAACGGCTCAAGTCCGTTTCAACGGACTAAAAATAAAAACATGGTGAATTAATTGTTGTAAAAGGTCATTCTTCCAGTACGTTTTAACGTACTTTTTTTGATAGCCTGCACTTCAGTTGCGGGAGGGGCTTCAGGATTTCGATCGATCCTCGTCAGCAGATCTACTAGTGGAAATAATGTGAATATCGACATTTTTGAGCAAGCGGAGGATCTGCTGAGTGAGCGAACCTTTCCAGAAGATCTGCCACCGTGATTTCTGACTTTCACCCATGACTATTTGGGTAATTCGATATTGTTGAGCGGTTTGGGCGATCGCTTTAATGACATTGTAGTCGCGCACTTGGATGAACTCACCCCCAAATTCTTGGCAGAGCCGTTCGCAGGTGGCGATATGCAAGCTTTCGGCTTTGGTTAAAAACCGATCGGGTTCGTTGACATACAATACATAAAATCGTGCGTGCATATAGCTGGCAACTCGCGCCCCGCGCCGGAGGAGTTGCACTGTATTGGGATATGTAGAAATACACACCAATAGTCGTTCGTGAATGTTGCAAGCTGCGGGTACGAGGGCATCACCCTTAGATTGCTGGGTACCCTCGATATTATCGGCGACTTCTCGAAGTGCTAACTCGCGCAATGCAGCTAAATTACGCCGCTGAAAGAAATTATTGAGCGAACTATCGATCTTTTCGGGTGCGTAGATTTTGCCATCGCGAAGGCGTTCTTGGAGGGTTTCGGGGGTAACATCGACGACAACGACTTCATCGGCTGCTTCGAGCACGCGATCGGGAATGCGTTCGCGGACGACAACTCCGGTAAGCTGGGCGACAGTATCGTTGAGGCTTTCGAGATGCTGGATATTGACGGTGGAATACACGTCGATGCCAGCAGTAAGAATCTCTTCGACATCCTGATAGCGTTTTTCGCGCTCTGCACCGGGGATATTAGTATGGGCTAGCTCGTCTACTAATACTAGTTGCGGATGTCGATCGAGGATCGCACCTACGTCCATTTCGGTAAATGTGACACCTTGACACGCGATCGACTGGCGGGGAATTTGTTCTAATCCGAGTGCTTTGGCGGCGGTTTCGGCACGGTTGTGGGTTTCGAGTAAACCAATGGCGACATCGATGCCTTCGGATCTGAGTCGATGTCCTTCTTCGAGCATTCGGTAGGTTTTGCCGACACCAGGACTCATGCCGATAAAGATTTTATGTTTGCCGCGACGGTAGGTTTGCATGGGTTTAGGTTTTAGGTTTTAGGCTTTAGGTTTTAGGCTTTAGGTAGAGCATCTAAAGCTAGATTTAATTTCAACACATTTACGCCGGGTTCGCCGAAGATGCCGAGGAAGCGGGGGTCGGTATTTTGGATGATGAGCAATTCTAACTGATTTGGTTGGAGTTTTCGGGCGGTGGCGACGCGCTGAATTTGGGCTGTGGCGGCTTCTGGGGTGATGTGGGGGTCGAGGCTGGAGCCGGAGGTGTAGAGGAGGTCGGCGGTGGGTTTGATGCCTGCTTGCTGGAGTCTGGGGAGGTCACCAGCGATGGCTTTGGTAGGGTCGGGGTCGGTTTTGCCGTTGATGCGATCGAGTAGTGCGGGGTTGCTGGGGGCGAGGTTGCTGGCTCCTGAGACTCCGGTTTTGAGGATGCCTGCTTTGTCTT
>NZ_JANPLS010000516.1:0-2615 GCF_031422475.1 Chamaesiphon sp. VAR_48_metabat_403 | reverse complement strand
GGCACAGTAGAGGCATAAACCTGCCGTGATTGTCTGTATTCGGTGATGAATCCATCCAAAAATGCAATAGCGGCAAGCGTGAAGAATACTATCGATAAAGTAAATTTTATCATCTTAGTAATTCGTTGGGTGGGCAATGCTCACTAGCTGCTCCCCAGTAGAACTGAGTTTGGTCTTATAGCTTACCGCACTTCTCATTTTAAAACTCTTGCACTACTTGAGTGCGTCGTTGGCCCAAAGCCCGCTCCCCTGGAGAATCTCGGTCAGATTACTGACGACAGAATGCGGATTGCAACAGTTTTATTTTTAAAAACTACCATCCGCTCCGCTCCCGGACTTTTACTGTTGGCGGAGCCTCGCCTTTCTGCCGTAGGCACAGCAGCCTCTCCCTATAGAGAATTTCAATTTTCATAATGAGAATTGCTGCTTAATTACTGGATTGAGGCGATAAACTCTTGAAGTAGTAAATCGATAGTAATTATCGAGTGTCAATATGCTAAAACAATCATTGCTCAAACTCCTGCCGATAGTCTGGTTGAGTTGCGCCCCAATTGCGGGGATGACTGAGTTGGCAAGAGCGCAAACCATACCGCAACAACCAAGCAACCAGCAAGCGGAAATAGCAAAACTAATTCAGCAGATGAAAACGGGCAATAGTAGCGATCGCCAAAATGCTAGCCTAGAATTAGGCAAAATAGGCGCGGCGGCAAAATCTGCTTTGCCCCAATTAATTTCATTGCTAAAAGACCCCAATCCAGATGTGAAAATTGCGGCTGCTTATGTACTAGCTAGAATGGGAAATGCCGCGAAACCTGCTATTCCGCAATTATTAAAACTCTTCAAAGATCCAGAGCCAGACGTGCGTTTGAGTGCGGCGACTGCCTTGGGTGGATTGGCTCAGTCGGCGCAATCGGCGATTCCGCAATTAATTTCATTGCTCAAAGATGCAGATCCGCTCGTGCGGGCTTATACAGTCTACACGCTAGGGTTGATGGGCGGCTCGGCTCGATCGGCGATTCCGCAATTAATTCCCCTGTTGCAAGACTCTAGCCCCTGAAGGGGTGCTTGTCACCCCTTCAGGTCGCTAACACTGTAGATTCGATCCTGAAAAAATTGGGCTATGGGCAGTCAAAAGATTGACTTTCCAACCTCGATTGCCATAGCCGATCCCTAATTGAGCGACGGAATAAGGAGAGAATCGAGTTCTTTAACTTCACCAACAGCTAAAGCAGTAGCAATCGCGACCGGATCGATCGAGTGTCCGATAAATACTAGTTTAGTCTCTCGTGGCTCATCGGTACGCCAAGGTCTGTCGTAAAATTGCTCGAATCGATTGCCTACACCTTGAATCACTAATCGCATCGGCTTATTTGGTACGGCGACGAAGCCTTTAATACGATAGATTTCCTGTTCCTTGACGAGGAGTTCTAATTTCTGACGCAATGATTCGGGGTCGAATTCGCGATCGAGAACGAGATTAATCGAGTTAATATCATCGTCATGCTCGTGTTCCTCCTCTGAATCGTGATGACTGGGACGCTCTTCGAGATGGTCTTCTACTGCGGCATTTAATCCTAATATTGTATCTACATCGACAATCCCCCGATCGCTAGTAACTATTTTCACAGCACGGGGTAGTTCTTGGTTAACTAGATCGATCGTTTGTTGATATTGTTCGGCAGTTACTAAGTCGGCTTTATTTAAAATCACCAAATCCGCACAGGCTAATTGATCCTCGAATAACTCCTGCAATGGCGTTTCGTGATCCAGATTCTCATCCTCCTGTCTGAGCGCGTCTACAGCCGCCGGATCGCTGGCAAACCTGCCATCTGCCACAGCATCGCAATCGACCACCGTAATAACCGCATCTACCGTCGCTGCGGTGCGAATTTCTGGCCACCGGAAGGCGGTAATTAGCGGCTTGGGCAGTGCCAAACCGGAAGTTTCGATGAGAATGCAGTCGATGTCATCTTTGCGTGCAATTAGGGCTTGCATCGTGGGGAGAAATTCTTCCTGTACCGTACAGCACAAGCAACCGTTGGTGAGTTCGACGATATTATTGGGAGTTTCTAGCTCATCTTCGGGGCAAACTTGACACGATTTTAATAATTCCCCATCGATGCCCAGTTCGCCAAATTCATTGACAATCACCGCAATCCGTCGCCCTTGATTGTGGGTGAGTAAATGTCGGATTAGGGTGGTTTTGCCACTACCCAAAAATCCGGTAATGACGGTAACGGGAATTTTTTTTGCCATGTTAATTTAATTTGCGTGCCGCGCACAAATGGGAATATACGTACCTCGGCGGGCATCCTGACTTATCGATACACAGGTGCATCGAAACACAGTTGCACAGACAGCGTTGGCTTCGCACCAAACTTTCCCCGTTACCTCCACTGGCTGCTCCCCAGTAGAACCGAGTTCGGTCTTTTAGTTTACCGCAATTACTCGCTACATCTTGGCGGTAAACTTTATTAATCGCATAGCTCGCTCGCTTGATTCTACCAAAAATATCCCGATCGAATCCTCGTGCGCTGTTCGCCAGGATCGTATTCTAGGATATATTCGCGAGTAATTGCAGCTTGCGCGCGCAGATTTGCAACCTCACTTTCGGC
>NZ_JANPLS010000515.1:0-31486 GCF_031422475.1 Chamaesiphon sp. VAR_48_metabat_403 | reverse complement strand
CCCCGTCCCCCCGTCTCCCCGTCTCCATCACACATCTAACTCGATGTTTCTCACATCTAACTCCCGGTGAATCGGCTGATTTCTGAGATAATTGAGCGGTTCGTCGGGGTTAAACACCTGCCCGTCGAAGAGTTGGAAGGGGTCGCGATCGGGTTCGATGCCGATGTAGCCTAGTTCTTGGCACGCGGTGAGGAAATGGTCTACCCGCCGGACTCTGGAGAGGATTTCGATGTGATTTTTGGGGAAGGGGGTAATGTTCCACCGGGCGAGTTGGGTGAGAATCCAGAGTCCTTCGACGCGGCGGGGACAGTTGGCATTTTCAACGTGGAATTGATGGTAGCGGGGGAGGATTTCGGGGAGGGTATCACCACCCCTATCGAATGGCCCGATTAAGCCGGGTTGGATGTATTCGGGGGCGATATTGAGGTGTGTGGACATGAGGGCGAGCATTTCTTTGCGGTGGCGGGGTTCGTCGCAGTATTCGCAGGCTTCGAGGATGGCGCGGACGATCGCGCTGTGGGTATTGGGGTGCTGTTGTACCCAACTTTCGGTAAATCCGAGGATTTTTTCGGGGTTCCCCGCCCAAATATCGAGGTCGGTGGCAATGACGAAGCCAATCTGTTCCTTGATGGCTTGGGTATTCCAAGGTTCGCCGACGCAGAAGCCGTCTATTTCTCCCGCTCTGAGTCGCTCGACCATTGCTGGGGGTGGGATGACGACAAGGTTAATGTCGGTGTCGGGGTCGATGCCAGCGGATGCCAGCCAGTACCGCAGCATTAAGTTATGCATGGAGCATTCGTGAACGATGCCGAGGGTGAGTTTGTGCTCGATGGTGGCGGTGCTGATGGCGGCTTTGAGGTTTTGGAGGGTGCGAACGCCGCGATCGTACAGTTGGGTACTGAGGGTAATGGCGTTGCCATTGCGGGACAGGACGAGCGGGACGGATATGGGGGTGGATGGCTTGCCATTCATGCCCAGAGTGAGGGCTAGGGGCATCCCTGCGACCATTTGGGCGGCGTGGAGTTCCCCGCCGACGATGTGGTCGGCGATCGCGTCCCAGCTCGTCTCCTGGCAAAGGTTGACGGTTTCGATCCCGTATTTGGCAAAGAAGCCTTTTTCTTTGGCGATAATCAGCGGTGCCGCGTCGGTGAGGGGGATGTAGCCGATATTGACGGTGGTTTGTTCGAGTTTTTTGGTTTGGGGGACGATGGTGGTAGATTTGGCAGCTTGGCGTTGTTTGACACGTTTTTGCTGGTTGAGGAAGTCGATTAGTTCGCTCCGCATTGTGTAGTAGTCGGGGTGTTTGACTACTTCCATCCGCTGGCGGGGACGGGGTAAATTGACGGTGAGAATTTGCCCGATTTGCGATTCGGGGCCATTGGTGAGCATGACGATCCGATCGGATAATAGTAATGCTTCATCTACGTCGTGTGTCACCATGACGGCGGTAACGCGGCTTTCTTCGCAGATGTGCATTAATTGTTCTTGCAAGCCGCCACGGGTGAGGGCATCGAGGGCACCGAAGGGTTCGTCTAATAGTAAGAGTTTAGGACGAATGGCGAGAGCGCGGGCGATCGCGACGCGCTGTTTCATCCCGCCAGAAAGTTGTCCGGGACGTTTTTGAGCCGCATGTGTCAAGCCGACTAATTCGATATGATGTTCGATGATACTTTTACGTTCGCCTTTTGGTTGTTTGCTATAAATTTCATCGACGGCTAGGGCAATATTTTCGCGGACTGATAGCCAGGGTAAGAGCGAATAATTTTGAAATACTACCATCCGATCGGGGCCGGGTTCGGTAATTTCTCGTCCTTCTAAAATTACACCGCCTGCTGTAGCTCGATCGAGTCCGGCTATCATATTTAATAGGGTCGATTTCCCACAACCGGAGTGTCCGATTAAGGATATAAATTCACCTTGCTCGATCTGTAATTCGATGTTTTTTAGGGCGACATATCTACCCCCATTAGCCAGAGGAAATACTTTATCTACGTGGTCGATTTGAACAAACATAGTTTAGTGAATAGTAAATAGAGAATTATTATTTGTTTTTATATTTTCCAAAAATCCGTAGGGGCGGGTTTGCGGCGCGCGCTCGTCGGGTTTCCCGATGGTTTAGCGCGACAAGACAATGTCTTTAATATCGATTCCACCAGCAACCTCATTCAAACCCGCCCAACCCAACTAGCCAACAAAAAACGGCTACTCAATTATTTTAGATATCGATCGTGCCAGCAACCTCATTCAAACCCGCCCGATCTCACTAATAATTTATAAATGCTACTACTTTTGGTCTTCAGCCACGATTTTAGTAGCGACAAATGCAATCGATCGATCCAGCAGAAAGCCCACAATTCCCACATAAATCAGGGCAAGAATAATCCGATCGAGATAGGCGTTATTGTAAGATTCCCAGATAAAGAACCCAATGCCCACATCGCTTCTGAGCATTTCTGCTGCGACGATCGCCAACCAGGATAAACCGATACCGATCCGTAATCCGGTAAAAATGTAAGGTAATGATGCTGGTAATAAAATTTTAAAAAAGTAAGCTTTATTAGATAATTTTAATACTCTTTTTACATTAATATAATCTTGAGGAATTTGTTGAACGCCGACGGTAGTATTAATTAAGATCGGCCAAACGGCAGTAATAAAAATCACAAATATTGCAGCTAGTCCATTATCTTTAAGAGCGGCTAGGGCAATCGGCAACCATGCCAAAGGGGGAATCGTTCTTAATACCTGAAACATCGGATCTAGCGATCGATAAACCAGCTTATTCGAGCCGATGAGAATTCCAAATCCTACGCCGATAATTGCCGATAAACTAAATCCAATAAATACACGTTGGAGACTCGCCCATACTTGTAAAGCCAAACCTTTAGAGTTACCACCATTATCAAAAAATGGATTGATAATAAATGGATCCCAGGCACCTTGAATAACTTGAATTGGCCCTGGTAATCCTTCAGAACCTGGCGGACAAAGTATTTGCCAGATTGCCAAAGCGACTAGCAAAGCAACTAATGGCGGAATAATTCCTCTGGCTTGCTTCACTATCCAAGCGTTAGCATTTTTGCCACCTTGGCGATTTTTGGTGACTTGCCGACTACTGCTTACTGCCATAATTCTCCTGGTAATTGGTAATAACTGAGCCTAGTCTCAGCATGACTGATGAGACTAGACGAAGCTGATGATGATAAGATCGGACTAGTGTTTTTATTGTCGAAGCCTTAAATTAGCGTCAGACAGTCATACTCGCGTATTCGTGCTGGTGTTAATTTAGGCTTTCTTAATCTTGAGAGCTTTGAGATATTCTTCAGGCTTCGCCGGATCGAATTTAACCCCATCAAAGAAGGTTTCTATCCCCCGTGAAGTAGTCGTGGGAATTTGGGCGGCATCAACTTTAAGAGCTGTGGCTGCTGCTTTCCATAAGTCTTCACGATTGACTTTTTTAACCAACTCTTTAGCTTTAACAAAATCAGTCGGAATATTGCCCCAGCGCATGTTTTCTGTTAAGAACCATAAGTCGTGACTTTGATAGGGATAAGAACTATTATCTGCCCAGAATTTCATGGAGTTGGGATAATTAGCTTCGGTTCTGCCATCGCCATAATCGATTTTGCCCTGAATCCTACCCAGAATATCTGTAACAGGAACATCAAACCATTTAGGACTAGAAATTATTTTAGCCATCTCCTCTTTATTTTCGGCTTTATCGCACCACTGTTGGGCTTCTTGAACTGCCATCAGGATGGCTTTAGTTGCTTTGGGGTTTTTATCTACCCAATCAGCACGCATCGCGAAAGCTTTTTCGGGATGATCTTTCCAAAGTTCGCCAGTTACTAAAGCGGTATAGCCCAGCTTTTGATTTACTAACCTAGCATTCCAAGGTTCGCCGACGCAAAAGGCTTCCATACTAGCTGTTTTCATGTTCGATACCATCTGTGGTGGTGGTACTGGCACGATGGAAACATCTTTAGCCGGATCGACACCATTGGCTGCTAGCCAGTAACGCATCCATAAATCGTGAGTACCGCCAGGGAAAGTTACGGCTACTTTTAGATCTGTTTTACCGCCAGTTTTCGCTTTAGCTAGAATCTCTTTAAAACCAGCTCCTTTGAGTTGAATTTTGGCATCTTTATATGTATTGGCAACTGAAATTGCCTGCCCATTGGTATTCAATCTTGCCAAAATGTACATCGGTATTGGCTGTTTGGTTTTGGTCATCCCCATCGTCATAAAATAGGGCATGGGCGAAAGAATGTGCGCCCCATCGATACCGCCACCTGTAGAACCAGTTTCTAAATTATCGCGCGTAACAGGCCAAGAAGTTTGCTTGAGTACTTCGACATCTTTCATGCCATATTTAGCAAATAAACCTTTCTCTTTAGCGATAATTAATGGCGCAGAATCAGTCAGCGGAATGAATCCTAATTTGGCAGTGGTAACTTCGGGTGCATCTCCCGCTGCAATGGTAGTTGTCGATGTTGTTGTAGTAGTCGAACCTTTTTCACCTTCGGCTTTGTTACTACAAGCATTTGTAAAAATACTCGCCGTGGCGGTAATGCCCGCCGTCAGCATGAACTTTCTGCGCGAAAATTGACTCATATATTTCTCGATCTCTCCTCGTATTTAGGGCACTAAATTTAATCACTGCCATTTGCTTATCTATATTGTCGTTTTTTAAGCGATCGAAAACTGTTAGTTTTGTTACCAATTTGCAATAAAATATTGACAAATATTGAATTTTAGAGTCCTAAAATACGGAAATTAAAAACAGTATCGATCGCTACTATAAATCCTAATTTTTGTTTGTAAAAAGTTATGGTAATGATAGTTAAATTAAATATATAAAAGTTGGAGATTGCAGCGAATAAATAATAAGATCCCCGACTTCTTAAACTCGACTTTGGCCATTTACGATTTGAGTGGGTTTGCACAGCATCAGGGTTTGAGGCAATTGCCCCGATATTAAGCCGGAGGCTCTCTAAAAGATACTCCGGTCTAAATCGAAATCTAGGCTGTACAACCATTTGAGGCTAAAGCCTCAATTAGCCTCCGATCGAGTCCAGACAGCCCTTGGAGGCTTTAGCCTCAAATGGCCAAAGTCGAGTTAAATAAGTCGGGGATCTATTTCACTCTCATAAAAATAGGCTGTCAATTAAATGACAACCTAGATTCAAGATCGGAGCTAATTTAGCAGACTAAGATTTGGTCTTTGCGCTAAATTTTTCAACTAATAAATCAACTAAAACACCATCTAATTCTGACAGTGGGACTCCTTTCATGACTTTTTCACCGAGCTTGGCATCTTTACCTACGGTACCACCCATGAAGATATCGACAGCCTCGACGGTTTGACCGTCCTTGCGGATTTTGGCACCCATCAAACCGATATCGGCAACTTGAGGTTGACCGCAAGAATTGGGGCAACCAGTCCAATGAATCCGCACTGGTTTGGGAACATCAACTTTAGCCTCAACTAGATCGATAACCGATACAGCATATTGCTTGGTTTCAATCATGGCAAAGTTGCAAAACTTAGCACCCGTACACGAGACGACGGTGCGGGTTAAATTACCCGGACTTACCTGGAACTTTTGGAGAATTGGTTCGCTTAATAGGGTTGGTAATTTAGCATCGGTAACGTGGGGAATTATCGCATTTTGTTCGACAGTAACCCGTAATTCTCCAGTCCCATAAACTTCTGCCAATCTGGCTAATTCAAAGAAATCATTAGCTTTAAGATGACCGACGGGAATATGTAAGCCGACATAACTTAGTCCGGCTTGTTTCTGGGGATAAACACCGATATGGTCGCGTTTTTCCCATTCGATTTCATCTTTTGGTGCGGCGGTTAGTAGCGTTTTACCGTAGACGCGTTCTGACTCGGTGCGGAATTTTTCAATCCCCCATTCATCAATCAGAAACATTAACCGTGCTTTCATCCGATTGGCACGCAAACCGTTATCGCGGAACAACCGTAAGATACTCAAACTAAACTCGACAACTTCTTCAGGTGCCACCCAGACATTCATCGGCATCGCCGCATCGCACCGCTTACCCGAAAAGAAGCCGCCGACTAAAACATTAAACCCAAAAACATCATCTTTAAAAGCCGGAACGAAGGCGAGATCGTTAATTTCGGCATGAACCGAATTATCGCGACAACCCGCGATCGCAATGTTAAATTTGCGTGGTAAATTACTAAATTCAGGATTGCCCTCACCATTACTAATAATCCGATCTTGCAATTCCTGAATCATTTCGCGGGTATCGTACAATTCCCCCGCTTCGATGCCAGCTACAGGCGAACCCGTAATATTGCGAACGTTATCCATCGCCGACTGCATACTAGTCAGTCCGACTGCTGCCATCTTGCGGAAAATTTCGGGCAAATCCTCAATCCGAATCCCGCGCAACTGAATGCTCTGACGTGTAGTCAGATCCGCGCAACCTTCATCGCCATAGCGTTGGATGATATCGCCCAATACTCGCAACTGGTCGCTATTAATAATTCCACTCGGCACCCGCAGCCGCATCATAAATCGCCCAGGAGTGACGGGACGGAAAAATACACCCAACCACTTGAGCCGATGCTCTCTGTCGGTTTCATCCATCGCCTCCCAGCCAATCCGAGCAAATTCATCTAGCTCGGTTTTGACTGCAAGTCCGTCTTTTTCTGATTTGAGTCTTTCAAACTTATTTTGGGTGGCTGGGATGGCTGTTGTCATGGCTGGAATCCTGGCTAGCTTCAAGCTGCACTGATAGGAATTTTGTGAAAGTTCATCTCGTGTATCATAACTTAACGGTAACGACTCGATCGATTGGTATCAGTTGTTACAAATTGTTTATAAATATGCAATATCTAAATTTATTAGATGCAATATTCGCATAAATTCAAGCGATCGAATTTACACTAGGGACAATAAGAGTAAAATTCCATCGAGATCGACACTCCAGGCACTGCCCATTCCACGAAGAAATTTAGATTCAATTATGCCGAGCTACTTATGTTGTAAACAAGTATTAATCATTTTTGAAATTTATGGTATTATTCTCTCGTACATGGGTATATTACAAATATAGGTTGCAAATCGACAGATTAATAACAATCTACAACCTATATATTGCAACAAATAAATTCGGAGAACCCGATTAGCATAAGGATTATTTTATGATGTCTTCCATTTCGGCAACTTTTAAAAAACCACATTCCGCATAGCGGAATGTGGTTGGGAAACTTTCATTTGCTACTGCGGGATTAATATTAACAACTACATCTCTAAGACAATTTTACTGATATTTGCCGTATCGCTTTTGACACCCCAAAAATAGGCAACATTATTCGCATCATTAGTCGTCCGGCCATAAGTATCCGTGCCGAGCGTCCCTCTGGCAACTACGGGTAACGGATTAGTTCTACCATCATTAGTAATATTGCTATTGTTAAAACTGACTAACAGGTTGTCAAACCGATCGTAAGCCGCGATCGATCCGGTAAATTTGCCATAATGCGCGGCGTTAATTTGCGCCCCCACTCCCGTTACTGGCCGATCGAATGTCAGTACCAACGGACTGAGATCGGGCAAAATCGAACCAGGTGCGTCGATAATATCGTTACTCGGCTCGTTAGCCGCAGCGATTAAGGCAGCGTCACCGCTAAAATCTCCATTCCATTTTAGCGGATCGCTGGGTGTATTAAAGCCGATTCGCTGGTCGATTCGATTGGCAGTAGTACCAAAATTACCCGTTACGCCCAAGCCGCCAGCAGAAACCGCTCTAAAAGTAGTTGGTAAAGTTGTCCCCGCAGTACCGAGCTGTCGCCAGTCTACAACATCGTTAGCCCCCAACACTGCCAGATTATTACCAGTTTCATTGCTATAAATAAAGGTCGTCGCTGCGCCAGCGGATGTGGCTGAAACGATCGCGAGTGTCACCGCACTCACAGACAATTGGCAGCTAAACTTGACGGTCGGGGTACGTTTCATAGAAGGTGTAAACTTTGGTACTGAATATTCGGCAAATTTACTACAAATGCACTACCTAAGTCAATTTGACTATCAACTTGAATATTGCCATGATGTGCCTGCACGATCGCTTGAACAATTGCTAAACCTAATCCCGTTCCACCTGTATGACGCGAACGATCTCCTTGCACGCGATAAAAGCGATCGAAAATATGCGGTAGATCTTCAGGTGAGATGCCAATTCCATTATCTGTTATTGCGATCTTGGCATTGCGCTCTGAGGACTCTAGCCGAATTGTGACGACTCCACCAGTGGGAGTATATTGAATGGCATTGTGGATTAAATTAGCGATCGATCGATATAGTCTATTGCTATCTCCTGCAATATAAATTGGCTGGTTAGTAACAATTTCTAGGCGGAGATCGATTAAACTGGCGATCGCTAAAGGAGCTAATTCTTCTTCTAAATCGCTGACTAAATCATTCAAACAACACGAACTCAGGTTTAGAGGAATTTGTTTTGCTTCCAATCGTGATAGCCACAGTAAATCTTCAGCGAGACTACTGAGATGATGAACTTGACGCTGGGCAATTTCCAAATTACTGCGAGTTTCTGGCGCAATTATTTCAGCATCTAAAGCACTCTCTACGGCTAGTCTCGTCACAGCTAAAGGGGTCCTCAATTCGTGAGCAGCATCGGCGGTAAACTGCTGAATTTGCTGATAAGACTGATAAATTGGTTGCATTGCCAATCCTGACAACCACCAACTCGTGCCACCGATGAGTAACATAATCAGTGGAATTCCAAAGATTAGAATTAGATGGAGGCTATTCATATACTCATCTAATTGATGGAAAGATTGAGCGACTTGCAGATAGCCCCAATCTCGATTGTTAATTGTTTTGAGTTTGAGTGTATGAATGTGATAGCGTTCGCCGTGCTTATCGGTAGTGGTTTCCCAATGCAGTGGGGAATTTCGATCTACAAACTCATGTTTTTTTGTCCCTAAAATAGCAATTTCTCGACCATTTAAGTTTAATAATCGCAGACAATACCCTTGCTTTTGGGTCAACTCGGCAATCTTAGCATTAGACTTAATCGGCAAACATTCAGAACCGCTCTGACATAATCCTGGTAACAATTTGATTGCGACTGGATCGACTATTCCTGGCTGTTGCAAGACTGCTTCTAGGGTATCATGAACGGTTCCAGCTAAGGTATCCAATTCTCGATTGACAGTGCGCTCGAATGCCCGAATCATGACTAAATGAATAGCACATCCAGATATTAAAGTAATTAACCCGATCGCGATTGCGTAAAATCCAGTTAACTGAATGCGGGTACGATTGAATAATCGATTTTGATGCACTTTTAATAATTAATAATCGTCAAGATTTGGGGATTTAAGTTTCACTCTAAAACCTCGCTTTCAACTTTCTGTCTTGACGCGCTAAACCGTCGGGTTCCCCGACGATCGCGCGTCGCAACTTTCAACTTTTCAAAGATGAATAGAATTAAGTCGATAGCCAAAGCCACGCACAGTTTCAATCGCATTCTCATAACCAAATTCAGCTAACTTCTTCCGCAAGAGCCGAATTTGGGCGGCGACAACATTACTCGCTGATTCTGAATCTAGCGACCAAATTCGATTGCGGATTTGGTCGTGAGTTAGGGTACGATCGGGATGTTGCATCAAATATTCTAACAGTTGAAATTCTTTTACTGTCAGACTGACAGACTGTTCTATTCCCGCCAAACTAGTAATCGCAATGGCATTATTACCATAGTCTAATTGCAGATTTCCCAATTGCAATTTGTCGGGTTGAAATGTGGGAATGCGACGTTGGAGAGCGCGGAGTCTGGCGCGGAGTTCTGCCATGCCAAATGGTTTGACGAGGTAGTCATCGGCTCCAGCATCTAACCCAGTAATTTTATCCTCCATGCGATCTTTAGCCGTCAACATTAAAATCGGCAAAGTGTATTTTTCCGCTCGTAACCTTTGACAGAGTTCGATTCCAGACATTTTTGGCAGCATCCAATCGATAATCGCCAGTGAGTACGTTGTTGGGTCGAGTGTTAAATATTCCCAGCCAGCTCGACCATCTGCTACCCAATCGACGACATATTGATGATGTGAGAGGTTAGTTTTAATGATGGCACCTAAGTCTGGTTCGTCTTCAATCAGTAAAATTTTCATCCTCAGTCTCCATCATCTCTTGACTAGATGAAATTAACATGAAATCTCAACTTAATCTTTTTCATCTTAATTTCATCTTAGCTCGCTAAGATAATAGTAGTGTCAAAACTGCTTGTATTGCTACGAGGTGTCTGATGAATCAACTCGATCTTAGCTCTCATCAAATTAAACTCTACCGGATGGTTACGCCAGAAAGTGAATGTCCGTGGGGATTGAAGGCTGTTAAATTATTACAAGAGCGCGGCTTGATATTTGAAGATATTAAGTTGCGATCGCGTGAAGAAATAGATAACTTTAAATCAAAATATCAGGTAGCAACTACACCGCAAATATTTATCGATACCGAACGAGTTGGCGGTTATACCGATCTCGCCGAACGACTGTCTGTAGCCCCCACGCCGACCGATACATCTTACACGCCAGTTATCGCTTTGTTTGCCACTTCGGGGCTAATGACGCTGGCTTTATCGCTAAAGATGGCTGGTTTTATGGGGATATCTTTGGCGATGTTAGCTAGTCTCAAATTGATGGATTTAGACTCATTCACCGATAGTTTTCAGAAGTACGATCTAGTTACAAAGAGATTCAAACTATACGGCAAAATTTACCCTTTCCTAGAACTAGCGATCGGCTTAGGATTTTTGTCTGGCGTGGCACCATTATTAACTGGAATTGCGTCAACTACCGTGGGGGTACTTGGATCGATATCGGTATTTAAGGCTGTATATATCGATAAAATGGCTCTCAATTGTGCTTGTGTCGGTGGGAATTCTAAAGCACCTCTGGGTGTGGTGAGTATGACTGAAAATTTGATGATGGCGATAATGGGATCGATCTTAATTTTTGCGACTGTAACTGAACCCAATCAAAAGTTCGAGCGCGTAAATTTAGTTACGCCATCTGAAATACTCATTCGCAGTCATCAATCTGTTAAATAAATTTAAAATTACAAGTTATGAAAATTGTTTAGATTGAAAATCCACGATCGTAATTCATCTAAATTTCATCTTCAACCGTCAAACTAGAAATAACGATCGTGTGCGATCCTAGCAACCACCAGAATGATGATGAAAACTTCCACAGACTCGCTACCCCAGATCGGGCAAGATTTTACCAAGATAGTTGGTGCTGTCCCGATCGTCAGACTAAATCGAGTTAGCGATTTGTGTCAAAAACATCATCTCTATTTTAAGCTTGAATCTTGCAATCCCGGCGGGAGTATTAAAGAGAAAAATGCAATTTGCTTGGTCGATCGAGCCGAGGCAGAAGGATTGTTGCGATCGGGTGGTACGATCGTCGAATCTAGTTCGGGTAATTTTGGGATTGCCTTGGCAATGGTGGGTGCGGTGCGCGGCTATCGAGTCAAAATTGTCATCGATGCTAAAACGAGCGATACGATGCGGCGGATTTTAGTCGCTCATGGTGCCCAATTAATCGAAGTCCCGCTCAGTCACGCCGATAGTTATGGTTCGATGCAGGTAGCTCGAATGGAACGAGCCAAAGAATTGGCAGATAGTACTCCTGGAGCTTGGTATCCCTGTCAACATCTCAATCCTCACAATCCCGACGCACATGAGATTTACACCGCCAGAGAAATCGAATCGGCTTTTAATGGCGCACCGGATGTCATTGTCATCGGAATAAGTACTGCTGGGCAAATCGCCGGAATCAGTCGTTACTTCAAACAACGTTATCCGCACACCAAAATTATCGGTGTCGATGTAGCAGGTTCGGCGGTATTCGGTACGCCCAGATTTCCGTACAAGATGACGGGATTGGGTTTATCTTTCACACCACCTAATTTCGATCCGAGTTTGCTCGATGTTGCCTATACTGTAAGCGATCGGATTGCCTTCTCATTCTGTCATCAAATCGCCCAATTAGAAGGTTTATTACTCGGTGCATCGACGGGTGCGATTTTGGCAGGTGGATTGGCTTATGCTCATGCCGTAGGCGAGACGAATCACCCCTTATCAATTTTAATGCTAAACCCCGATCGCGGCGATCGTTATCTCGAAACAGTGTACGATCGAGATTGGCTCAAGACTAATCAGATCGAGTTATTTTCCCCTCAACAATTAGCAGTAGAAGTTCGCTCCATCGCCCCAATTAAATTCACAGAAATTTAGTCTTATATTTAATCTCTATAAATACCACCTGTTAATGTCTCGAAATCGCCAATTAATCCAACTGTGGCAGCAATTTATTCCCCTATCATTGTCCGATGTCACAATGGCATTGGGAGATCCTTTAACTACTACTACCCTAGCTCATTTACCAGATCCGCGAACTAATATTGCCGCATTAGGCGTGGCAAAAGCGATCGCCATTTTTTGCGAAAGTCCGATTATTATGTTGCTTCATGCCAGTAACGCCCTCGCGGGGACTCAAACCTCCCGACTGGCGTTGTGGAGATTTACGCTAATTGCGAGTGGAGTGATGAGTTTAATCTTGGCTCTGACATCGATTCCCGCAATTTTTGCGATCGTTGGAGAAAGCTGGTTGGGTGTTACCCCTAGTTTGAGTCAGACAATTCGATCGACACTCACGATCCTCATTTTATGGCCATTCGCGATCGGGTGGCGCAGATATTTTCAAGGTTTATTGATTCATAGCGGACAAAGTAATGCCGTCGCTCAGGCGGGGCTAATTCGGCTGCTGGTAGTCGGCGGTATCCTTGCCGGGGGATTTACCCTCAAAGCGAACGGCGCGGTTGTAGCGGGGGTGAGCCTAGTCTGGGGCGTAATTGCCGAGGCAATTGCTGTCACGTATTTAGCCAGGAGGTTAGGAGCTACTCGACTCCCTGAAATCAAATCGACACCGGAGCTACCCCAAGATTTAGCTGGAGTTTGGAAATTTTATTTACCCTTAGGCGGTACGATGATGCTGGTGTGGGGGGCGCGGGCGGCTCTTGTGGGGATTGTCGCCCGTGCTAACGATGGAGAGATTGCTTTAGCTGCTTGGCCTGCGGCTTGGGGGTTAGTATTAGTTATTGCTAATTCTACGCGGATGGTGCAGCAGATTATTATTCGCAATCGCAAGTTAATACCCGATCGAGTCTTAATTACTTTTGCAATTACCGTCGGAATTCTATGTTCGCTAATTCTATTATCTGTCAGTGGCACACCCATTAGCGCACAGGCGATCGGTTATTTTATTGGTAACGATCGAGAACTAATTGCGCGAGTACGTCCGGTATTATTAATCTGTGCGGCGATTCCGCTGCTGGTATCAATTCAAAATGCGCTTCAAGGTTTTTTAGTCAGTGCGGGACGAACTTGGGGAGTCAATCAGGCAGCTTGGATTGGGGCAATTGTGATGTTAGCTACCGCCTATTTAGCCGTACAATTAGAGCAAAATGGGGCAATAGCGGCGGCAATTGGAATGGTAATCGGCGGCATTATCGAAATCAGTTATTTGTGCTTTCAGAATTTCCGTCATCAGACAATAGATTGACTGCGATCGATTCTAAAATTGTAAACAAGATCTTCATTTCCGATGATTGAATTTGGTTTAACTTAATTTAATATAGCAATCCTAAATCATTTATGAGATTCTATCTCGATGTTATTTCAACCGCAGAGGCGCAGCGATGCACGCTCGTCGGGTTCCCCGACGGTTTAGTGCATCAAGACAGAGGGCGCAGAGAACGGAGTAAGAATTCTCATAAATCAAATAGGAATGCTATATTACTACTTGCTGCATTAGGTTAAATCTTTAGTCTGCGTAGGCAGACTTCGCTTCATGTGCGGCGACTGAAGTCGCTGACTAACCCGACATTCTCATACTTTAGTTATTCATTAATTAACCGCAATAAATCACTCGTGGAAACTTTGGCACTAACATCGGCTCCTTCAAGCAAACTATCGGCGAGATCGCGTTTGGATTTGTGAAGTTCGACGATTTTTTCTTCGATCGTATTTTGGGCGACGAGGCGGTAAATTGTGACTGGACGCTGTTGTCCGATCCGGTGGGTGCGATCTGAGGCTTGATCTTCAACGGCGGGATTCCACCAGGGATCCATGTGAATAACGTAGTCGGCGGCGGTGAGATTTAGTCCGGTACCGCCAGCTTTTAGACTGATTAAAAACACATCACCTTCACCAGCTTGAAAGGCATCGACGCGGGTTTTGCGATCGCGGGCGGAGGTGCTACCATCGAGATATTGATACGCGATCGATTGCGAGTCTAAATAGTCGCGAATTAGGTGTAAATGACCGACAAATTGACTAAATACTAGTGCTTTATGTTTGTTTTCAATTAGTTCGGTGAGGACTTCGCCAAATAGTTGCAGTTTGGCACTGGGGATGGCAATATCGGTAGTCACTAATTTGGGATTGCAACAAGCTTGCCGCAATTTCATAATTTCGGCTAATACTTGTAAATGTTTTTGTCCGGCGGGGGCATCATTATCGGTGAGTTTAAAGATTGCTTGTTGGCGCAGGGCTTCATAAAATGCCATCTCTTCTTTACTCAGTTCGACTTGTAAGGTAATCTCGGTACGCGAGGGTAATTCTGATAGAACTTGCGATTTGAGGCGGCGGAGGATAAAGGGTTGAATTAATTTTTTCAATTGATGGCGACTGCTACGTTCGCCATCGAGCGCGTTGAAATTAGCAAACCGTTGATTGAAGCTATCGAGCGAACCGAGCAAGC
Source organism: Chamaesiphon sp. VAR_48_metabat_403 (assembly GCF_031422475.1). NCBI lineage: Bacteria > Bacillati > Cyanobacteriota > Cyanophyceae > Gomontiellales > Chamaesiphonaceae > Chamaesiphon > Chamaesiphon sp. VAR_48_metabat_403. The sequence continues at coordinate 16,656 of NZ_JANPLS010000515.1, read as the reverse complement.
CCGGATTGATAAAGCGGAATAAATTCCACAGTTCGCCGAGATGATTTTCGATTGGTGTACCCGTCACAATCAGTTTAAATCCACCTTGGAGATTCATGGCGGCTTGCGATCGTTTGGTGGCAAAGTTTTTAATCGATTGAGCTTCATCTAAAACGATCGTTTGCCATTCAATTTTGGCTAACATTTCGCCGACATCATCTTGTTGTAATAAGCCATAACTGCACACCACCAGATCCAGCGGTTGAAGTCCTGCTAAAGTCTGTTCGCGATTACCACCGCCAAATTGAATCGGATTCAGCGTCGGGGCAAACTTTTCGGCTTCACTCATCCAATTCATACATACCGATGTCGGCGCGATAATTAGCGTCGCACCATTAGCAGCGCGGGTGAGAATTAATGCTAACGACTGGAGAGTTTTACCCAACCCCATATCGTCCGCTAGACAGGCTCCCACACCCCAATGCGCCAATCGCGCCAGCCACCGAAATCCATCTACCTGATAATCGCGTAATTCGGCTTGCAAAGTCGAGGGTAATTCGGGGGTAAAGCTCTCTGCTTCCCGGAGCTTCTTAATATGGGTTTGCCAATGTTTATCAGCTTTGAGTTGCCCCACATCATCTAGCCAATCCTCCATCGTCAACGCCGCTAGGGGATGCACTCTCAGCCCTTTACCATGTCGATCGGAAATCGCTTTTAATTCATCCAATCGCTGCCGAAATTCCTGAGTTAGGGCTAAAAATTGACCGTCACCGAGGGGAATAAATCGACTGTGTGAGCCTTCGAGCAGTGCGAGTAATTGTTGCAATTCCAGCACCCGATCTTCATCTACCTGCACCTCGCCACTAGTTGCAAACCAATCTTGTTCTCGTTGAATCCGCAGTTTAAAATCGCTCAAACCAGCTTGACGAGTCACTCGCATCTTCTCGCCTTCGGGCCATTCTACCATCGCAATATCGCCGACAGCCTGCAATTCTAGCAGCAATTCCAGGCATTCTTGCGGATCTTCGATCGACCATTCATCACCCTGCTCATCCATTTGCTCCAATGTCGGGCAAGATGCCACCACCGCATTCGCAAATCGCCGCTCTGCTGCCAAATCGCGGTGGGTCTGAAGCCGTTTACCTTCAATCTCGGCAATCACCGTTTCCCCACCCGTGCCGGGGCTGTAATAGGGGCCTGCGGGGGCAAATGGACGCGAGAGCAAGGTAACTTTTAAACCCATGCCGTTGGGTAACAGATGGATGTAAGGCTGCGGATCGCTGGGGACTTCCTCGACATTAGCCGCACCACCGCCGATATCGGAATGAATAGTGACGATGCTCGAAATACTGCCGATCGCATTCAACACCCGCTCTTTCGCTGCTAGCGGCACTTCTAGGCGATTCTGTTTGCCCAAAATCTCCGCAATCCGACGATGATTGTCGGTAATTTCGATCGCTTTGAGCCGAGAAGGGCTTTCTTTTTGCACCATCACATGTTTGCCCGGTTCAAATTCGGGATACATAGAAATGACAATCCGCTCGTCTTTAACCGTCGTAATTTTGAGTTCTGGTTCGCCACCAATTACTTCAATTCGCGAAGAGAGATTATCTTCCCAAAATACTAATGGATGTCCGATTAATGCGATAATTGCCCGATCTCCAAACCGATAATCTGAGTGTCCCCACCCATTATGGTCGTAACTTTGAAGATGACTGCATACTCGCAAATCTTCGGGAGTGAGATATTCAATATCGTCGGCACTTTTCAACCGCTTGAGAGCAATATTTCGCCCCTTACTCCACTCGCCTTTGATATTCCGACTTTGTTCGCGAGGTTGAATTTGATGGCTACTCCCATACATAATAATCGCCCAAATCAACCGTCGATCGGGTGTAGCTCGATCGGTTGTACCTGGCGCATTTGTCGGTTGTAATTTAGTCAATGCGGCGAGTGAAAGTTCCCATAGTTCTTGGGGTTCAATTAATTTTGATAGGTTGGTAACACCGATCTGTTTTTGCAACTCTCCCGATTGCTTTTGATAATAACTCTGAAATTTATCGGTAGGATTAATCCGGGATAAAATTCCTGCTGCTTCCATTGCCAACCAATCATATCCAGCCGCAGTGGATCGACTGTAAAATATTTCTAGGGTATTTGATAATGATTTATGCTCGGCTTTTTTATCTACCCAATGAATGCATAACGCCCGGACGATAATTTCTAAACTATGATGTTTATCTAATGGTGTCGATCGTAGAATTGCATCGCGTCGATCGAGTTTACCCATTTGCAGTTCGATCGTATATCTGAGCACATCATAAGTCGCACTCAGCCAAGAGTTGTCCTTAATTGCTACCAGTACGTGTTCCAAAGCCACCCGCAAATCTTCACCTCTACCGCGTCTGAGTAAGGCGAGAATGAAGAATAAGCCACACATTGAAGAGAAATAAATTTTCCGCTTACCACTGTTCTTTTTAAGGGCGCGGAGGGCAATTTCGTACTCGGAGATCGCCGAATTATCATTCCCCTGTATGAAGTACAACCAGCCCCACAGCCGCGCCGATCGGTCGCGCCAATCCGTCGGCAATCGCTCTAATAATTCCTTCGCTTCAAGTACTTTTCCCCGTAACATTAATTGCTCGATCCACTGGACGTGCATTTGCTCTAATACCAGCGGATGAGTTGACTTGACGATCGCGTCTGGAAGTGCCTCAAATGCCGCATCAGCGGGGGCGAGATGTTCGATCGAATAGTTTAGAATACTCTCTAAAATCTGCCCAGACAAATCGGGAATCACCGTTGCAAACCAATCAGCATCGAACGGATTATTACAAATTTGCTGCCATAATTCTTCTAATGAAACAGTTTCCCGCGAATGCGAATAACGATGATAATCGTCAAACTGTTTCTTAATGAACTTTAGATCGTTACCATACAAACCCAACCGAATTTCACGGACAAATTCATTATAAGTGTTAAAATTCCGAACGCCATTGCCATATTGCGCGATCGGCAAATGTTTGTTTATCGCAGCATTAATCACCCCCAACCGCCCCATCCGCACTGCCTCGCGGGTGGCAACTTCCGCAATTAACGGATTGATTTGAATGCTATGTTTGCCGATCGAGATTAAGATCTCACTAGCTAGTAGTCGATCGATATAAGGCTTGAGCGTCGCGGCGATTAAAGATTTCTCGCCCGCTAATTTAGTATGTTCCAGACAAGTCAAAATCATCGTTCTACTGACTGGAGTATAAATTACCGAAATTAATTGCCCGATCGCGCGATCGAGTTCGGGCAACATATGGTAATTAATAACTAGTTGTTGTCGTTGTTTGGCGATTTTCAAGTAATTATCCGACATCATCCACTCCAGTCAGGTAGATTCTGTATTGTAGCTTATGAGGGAGATGGGAGAGCGGAGACGGGGAGACTGGGAGATGGGAAGTGAGGGGAGGATCGACAACCCAAGTTGCTACCTATCACCTCAGCGGTTAGAAACCGCCGCTCATAGTGCAAAGTCCGCCTACGCGGACTAGTTTATTAGTCCGCGTAGGCGGACTTTGCATCACTAGCCACGATTTCAATCGTTGGCATTTTAATAGGTAGCAACTTGGGCTAAATAAGTTGTAAATCTAAAATCCAAAATCTAAAATGGTATAATTGAACTGTTCGACGCTCAGGGGTGACGATTGTGTACGCAGTTATTTCTAAAGATCGCATTTCAATGCCACCTGGCTCGGTGATGCGAATTCCTGGTACCTGGGAAGAGTATTGTCAATTACGCGATAGTCGGGGTGACGGTTCGATTCCTCGACTCAAATACCATCAGGGAGAGATTTCGCTGATGAGTCCATTACTTAGACACGGGCGCGAGGCTCATTTAATCGCTACAGTAGTTACAATTCTACTTGAGAGTCAAGGGCGCAATTATGAAGCCTTTACACCAATTACGATGGATCTGCCTGAAGTCAGTGGCATCGAGCCAGATTACTGTTTCTATATCGACAATTGGCAGGCAGCGGTAGGTAAGGATCGGATTGACTGGCAGGTAGATCCACCACCCGATTTAGTCGTCGAAATCGATGTTACTAGTTACACATCCGAGCTAGATTTTTTACCTTATAACGTGCCAGAAGTATGGCTTTTTAAAAACTACAAACTGGCGATCTATCAGTTAGAAGCTGGCAAGTATGAAGTCAGCGAAAGTAGTCGCTATTTTCCCGATCTTGCCCTTCAAGATATTATCGATCTCTGTTTTGCAACTGCGAAGGAGAAAGGCACGGGAACAGCCATGAGCGAACTCCGAAAATCTTATTAGTCTATCGATCGGATAGTTAAGAAAACTCAGCTAAAATTTCAGTAGCAACCCGATCGCACACACCAGTTTTACCCAGAGCTGATCGCATTTGACGATAATTAGCTAACATTCGATCGCGATGTTCTTGGTTGAAAATTAGTTCGAGACTTTCGGCTGCAATCCGATCGGGATTTGCCTCATTTTGCATTAATTCTGGCACGATCGATTTCATTTCCACTAGATTAGGTGGTGATATATAGGGAATCGAAAATTTAAACACGTTTTTGGCAAGCCAAGCAGTTACTCTACTCACTCGGTAAATAACGACTTGAGGAATATTAAGTAAGGCTAATTCTAAACTAACGGTACCGCATTTAGTAATGGCTAAATCGGCTGCTGATAAGACTAAATCGGCATTTTTGGTAATCAGAATAGCATTAAGTTGATACGATCGAATCGCACTTTCGATATCAGCTTGAAAAGCATCGCGAGAGAGTGGTATCCAAAACCGCACATTCGGTAGTTTATCTTGCAACTTTTGGGCAGCTTCAAAGATAGCAGGTAATAGATATTTTAATTCTTGTTTGCGAGAAGCGGGAATGAGGGCGATCGCAATTTCATCATTAGTAATGCCTAATTTGTCGCGGGCAATTTCTCGACTAGATAGAGTAGCAACGCGATCGATTAATGGATGCCCGACAAACTTGACTTTTGCACCGCGATCGGCAAAATATTTCGCTTCTCCAGGAAAAATTGCAAAGATTTCTTTTGTAAATTTAACAATTTTATTAGTGTTTTTATTCGCGATCGACCATACCCATTCTTGTGGCGCAATGTAGTAAAATATCGGTACATTCGGCAATTCTTTTTTAGCATAAGTACCAAGCTCTACATTGGTATCTATATAATCAATTAGGATAACTAAATCGGGTGGTGTGGTTTTTAAATACTGTTTAGCAAGGCTGCGGACTTTCAATGAGGGTTGAAGATAGGCTAGCGATTCCCACATCCCCATCGAACTGATTCCCGTGGTATCAGCCAGGATTGTTGCGCCTGCTGCTGCCATTTTACGACCACCAAGCGCGACAATATTCATGTCGATGCCTAATTTTTGGGCTTGTTGCTTGAGTGCGGTGACGAGTAAAGCACCCTGAAGATCGCCAGATACTTCTCCTGTACTAATAAAGATGGTTTTCACTGATTAGTGGATAGTGGATAGTGGATAGTGGATAGTGAATAGGGGAAATACGAACCATCCTGCTCCCAGTCTCCCCGTCTCCCCGGCTCCTAAATTTTGGCTAAAATTTCCGCAGCGACGCGATCGCAGACACCAGTTTCGCCTAAAGCTGCACGCATCTGAGTATAATCAGCTAACATCCGATCTCGGCGTTCGGGGTTTAAAATTAGTTCGAGACTTTCACTAGCAATGCGATCGGGAGTAGCTTCATCCTGCAATAATTCTGGCACGATCGGCTTCATTTCGACTAGATTTGTCGGAGACATATATGGAATCGAAAATTTGACAATATTTTTGGCAATCCAAGCTGTTACTTTGCTAACTTTGTAAACCACAACTTGGGGAACATTTAGTAACGCTAATTCGAGGCTCACCGTACCGCATTTAGTAATTGCTAAATCTGCGGCTGATAAGACTAAATCGGCATTTTCAGTTACTAAAGTTGCATTAATTTGATACGCTTGAATCTGACTTTCAATTTCTGCCACAAAATCTGGACGAGCCAGCGGAATCCAAAATCGAACATCGGGTAATCGATCTTGAATTTGACGAGCGGCTGTAAAAATGAGGGGAAGAATATAAGTTAATTCTTGCTGGCGAGAAGCTGGAACCAGTGCAATAGCTACTTCTGAATTGGTAATGCCTAACTTAGTGCGGGCAATTTCGCGATTGGGAAGAGTTGCGACTCGATCGACTAGTGGGTGTCCGACGAATTTAGCTTTGGCTCCCTGCTGGGTAAAATACTGGGCTTCTATTGGGAAAACCGAGAAGATTTCATCTATAAAACTAACAATTAATTTAGCTCTTTTATGTTGTCTCGGCCATACCCAATCTTGAGGGGCAATATAGAAAAATATTGGGAGATCCGGAAATAAATCTTTGGCATATTTACCGATACTAATGTTAGGATCTACATAATCGATTAGCACGATTGCATCTGGCGGAGTGGCTTTTACATACTGCTTGGCAAGATTCCGCGCTTGGATTGAGGGGCGCAGATAGGCTCGTGCTTCCCAAACACCAATCGAACTGATAAATGTAGTGTCGGCGATGATTTCCGCGCCTGCTGCTGCCATTTTATTGCCACCGAGCGCGACAATCTTCAGGTCGATCCCTAATTTTTGGGCTTGTTGTGTGAGTGCCGTGATGAGCAAAGCACCCTGGAGATCGCCAGATACATCTCCAGTGCTAATAAAGATGGTTTTCAATTTAATCGCCTTTATTATCGATCGATTTACCAGGAATTGGGCCTCTGCGTTTGTTCTCCTTTTTACCATCGATAGATTGTCTCAAAAATCTTTGGAGCTGTTGGATGCTTTCATAACCAGGAAATAGATCCAAGTCTTCGAGAGCTTGAGAGATGGTTTTGTGGGAGTAATAAAGCGTCCGAAACGCTTTTTTAAGAATAGCGATTTCTTCTGGGGCATAACCAGAACGTTCTAAGCCGACAAAATTGAGAGATCGCACGCGTGCTGGCGTACCTTCGACAATGGTAAATGGGGGCACGTCGCGCTGGATCCTGGTCATTCCGCCAATCATCGATAATCTACCCACGCGGACGAATTGATGGATGCCCAATACGCCACTAATTACGGCATCGGATTCGACATGTACGTCGCCAGCTAAAGATGTCGCGTTAGCTATTTTGACATTATTTTCGATCGTGCAATTGTGAGCGACATGCACGTAAGCCATTAATAAATTGTGGTCGCCGATGACGGTGGCTTCGCCGATACCTGTGGCGCGGTTGATGGTAACGTATTCGCGAATCCGATTGTAATTGCCAATTTTGACCCAGGTTTCGCCACCTTTGTATTTTAGATCTTGACTATCCAACCCGATCGCCGCGCCGGGGAAAATCTGATTGCCAACCCCAATAATTGTCGGGCCTTCGATGATAGCATGGGCACCTACTGTACTTCCGGCCCCAATCTTCACATTTTCGCCAATTATCGCATAGGGGCCAATCTGCACGGTGGGGTCGAGTTCCGCGCTGGGATGCACCACAGCGGTAGGATGAATTCGGGTCATTAACATTGCTACTCCAGCCATCTTGTCATTTTCCTATAATCTAGCGATCGCGATCCAGATGCAAAGCATGTTCGTGTGCCTAGTGTGGAGCCGCATCGTAGTACAGTTGTGAATCTCAGCTACCCTTGCGAATGTCAGATGGATAAAGGTGCTCGCACCATTTCCCTTCTGTCATTGCCAAACGATGTTGGTATGTCACTATTGATGTCGATAGCACAAGCCAGTTCGCGGTTGGGTGGTTACAAGTTGGTTGTTACCAGTAGACTAATTCCTTACTCACTATTATGCCCACACTTGAATGAGGCTTACACTTTCATCTGCTGCGGATTTCGATTGGCAATGCCTGTTGTCACAAGCGAATCGCCAAAGTTGCGATTACACTTCTACTAGAGCGAATGTCAGGTCTCCAGCAGCAGCTAATTGTCCATCGACCTCAGCGCGAGCGTGCATCTTGGCAAATCGACGACGTTTAAACGCTTGGAGTTCCACTGTCATGATTAATTGGTCGCCTGGAACCACTTGATGCCTAAACTTGACACCATCAATTCCGGTAAATACAAACAAGCCACCATTATATTCTGGGAGCTGGGTCAGCACAATGCCGCCGACTTGCGCCATTGCTTCAATAATCATCACTCCTGGCATTAGTGGATGTCCGGGAAAGTGACCTTGAAAAAAAGGTTCGTTAAAAGTGACATTTTTCAACCCGACGGCTTTAGCTCCAGGTACATAGTCGATAATTTTATCGACCAAGGCAAACGGGTAGCGATGGGGGAGCAGTTTGTGAATCTCTTGGAGCGTAAAGGTAGTTTTAATGGGTTCTGGTGGTGCTGGCGGTAGTGGTTCAGCAATAGAGGCAATGGTCTCTTGAGATCGATCGAGGGTAGTGGACATTAGACCTAATAGTTAATGTATTGGTGGTACTGTTGACGATTGTTCACTGTTCTAATATCCCATTTCATGTAGCCTTTTTGCCAATCGAACGTGTAATTGATGGCTGGCTTTGTAGGCGATAAAATGCGCTAGTGGCAGTTTGCCCAACAGACTCAAATCGCCAATTAGGTCTAGGAGTTTGTGACGAGATGGCTCGTTGGGAAATCTCAGGGGTGGATTCAACCATTGGTTCTCATCGCAAACGAGGGCATTTTCTAAGGTACCACCTTTAATGAGACCTGCCGATCGCAACTGTTCGATCTGGTGTGCCAATCCAAATGTCCGCGCGGGGGCAATTTGCGTCGCGAAGTCATCTTTACCCGGTTGCCAACTATGCCACTGATTGCCAATGGGTGCCACATCAAAATCGATGCCGTAGGTAAAGCGCAACACTGGCGATGGTAATGCCGCCACAAATAGATCCTTATCTCCAATCCAGATGGGAGTTTCGATCGCGCCAGAGGTGGCTAAATCGACCGGGAATGCCTTGGTTGACGATCGCATGAGTGCTTCGACCCAAACTCGTGCCGACCCGTCTAGCAGGGGCAATTCCGCGCCATCGATCTCGATCCGTGCATCCTGAATGTCTAGTGCTGTGAGTGCGGCGAGTAAATGCTCTACCGTCCGCACCGCTGCCCCCCGCACGCTCAATTCGGTCGAGAGGGTCGTCTGACTGACATTATCGACATGCGCGGGAATCTCTGGGGCATCTGGTAAATCTACTCGCACAAAATAACGACCCCGACCGGGATCTGTGGGCAAAATTTTCACGGTGGTAGTCACGCCAGAATGAAGTCCGATCCCGCGAACTTCACAAATACTTGAGACTATGGACATTACGCTGTTTGGTAAAGGTATCGAGATTCAAGCGATCTATCGGCGTTAATTATGACACGTATCGCTCTGGCTTTCGCTCCTTTTTCTGGAAACCAGGTGATAAAGAGGAGTAAGTAGTAAGAGATAGATGTGCAATTACTTTTCACACCTAACACCTAACACTTGTGAGTAGAACTCGATCTTTTTTGGACAAGTGCAACTACACGATCGATAGTTGAGGCATACTAGTGTAGATATTTTTCGCATCGATACCCGCCTCAATCAAGATGGAGGTCAATCCCTCTTCAAAATTATCCTCTTCGATCGCGATCTTCTCATCCACTAAACGAGCATGAAATAAGATTGTATTAATCCAAGCTTGTTTATCCCAGCCAGTTGCCAGAATCAAGAAGTTACCTGAATCTCGATCGCATACAGGATAAAGCCTGATTGATTGAAGTCGAGGTTGATTTTTAGTTGCTTCTTTTAGAGTATTTTCGATGATGTCTGCGTAGCTTAATGATTTATCCATTGAATGATTACCTCTTGCTCTGGCTCATAAACTAATAAATTTATTTTGTTGCGCTTAATAACGAGTTGAAAAATAGGTTTTTGAAAATGCTTTAGATAGATAGCTTCACTGACGGCTAGGAATAGCTGACGATCTGGATCTTGTCCTTCCAATGCCCATTGATAAAGCTGGAGTTGTCCCATTGTCTTTTCCAGCTCACTGATAACGGAGGGAGTATCAAAATCCTTGATTTCAATGGCAATCTTCCGATCTGCTTTCTCAGCAGTAAAAAACTTCTCAGCACCCAAATCTGCTTTTAGCAGTGTTTTCTCTAGTACTAGAATTAATGGATCGTCTGTGATTACCCATCCATCTTTCTCTAATGTGCGACGTGCCGCATCATGTAGGCTATCTCTTCTAGACATCGACCGAAACCCGCTCTGAGCTAAAGGACATCTGTTTAGTGTAGCTGGGCATAGATATCATCCTCATCGTTATCCCAAACGGCAGCTAGTGAGGTTTGGCTAGCTTTGAGCCAGAATTCGCTCTCGTCATCAGGTAGAATCGTTACGAGTATTCTCGTTCCTTCAGAAATAGCGATTGGTTCTGAGAGTTCGACTTTGCCCTGACAAAAGGTTGCCCAAACTGTTTTTGGCATAGGTTGAATCCCACAATACAAGGGTTATTACTATAATTGTACCTAGAGATTTGCATCCTAGCCCAGAGATCGAGCCTCAATCGCATCGAGATAAATTTTCCAGTTGAGGCAGTAATCGAGATGGCTTTGGCTGGATATTTGGATAGTGAAGAGATCGGGTTTGTAGATTGCCAACCAAATCGAGGTCGTGAGTGGAACTCGATCTACCTAATCATCAATTGCCAACCAATCCCTTTGCACCTTCGACAAAAAACGTAGCAACTGGATGATCGATAGCTTTTTCTAAAGCTGCTAAACTACCTGCTTTTAATCCTTTAATAATCCGAGATTTTAGATCTGGATTACGATCGACATTATCTATAGCTTTTGCAGCCAGAACTCTGCTGCTATCGTCAGGATATTCATCTGAAAGTCGATTTAATAAATCTTTGATATCTTGTGAAGTTTGTGCTATTTCTGTGTGGTTATTAATCTGGGTTCCAATTTTGTCACCCATGACTTTATCACCTCCGATATGATCCCCATAAATATTCATGACATTTGCAGGAAAATGAAGAGTGGGTTTTTCTGGATTTGCGGCTGCTTCTTCTACTTCTCTAACTCCTTGATGAGTGAGCACCATATTGCCACCAAAATTCATCATTTTCAGTAGACCTTCACCCCGCAGATAGTCATATGTAGCTTCCGTCTTTTCCCGATCCCATCCTAATTTCTCTCCTACTACATACATATTGATGCTGCATCTCTCAGATCTTCCGCCAGTTATTTCATAGATTTTCTGCAACATCAACCAGCGATTTTTTTGTCTTTCTTCAATTATAGTTGTCATCGTAATAACTCCGATCTCATCTCAAAGTAGTTAAGTGTCAAGGTAGTAGCTATACAAAACAGGAACATAACACACCAGAATAAAAAATCCTTACCTGGTTCGCCTGTTTGAACATGGGCAGAGTCGTAGGTTAATTTGGCGATAATACCTGTTACTAGTGTAACAAACTGCTGAACTAAACGGAAAGGGAAGCGAAGCTGTCTCAATCGAATTAGTTTCATTTCAGTGCGAACGGTGGCAATCTCAACATCTGGTGTTGTAATCTCGATCGCACTGACATCAGGATCTCTCTGTAAAGCAACACTCCTAGCTTCCCGCCAGACTTTTGAACCATAAACAAGGACTGATTCTTTATATTTTTGAAATGCTGCCTCTTGAAACTGTTTATAAACAGCCTCTTCGATTTCAAAGACAATTCTATTGGTATCATCTTTTGATGATTCGGATTGAGTCATTTTAGTCTTGAAATTTTCATTATTCTCTGCCCTCAGATTATTTTACCAGATTATGTTAATTCAAGTTATAACTTTTCATGCTAAAAACTTGCTTCTTCGCTAAAAAAATATCAATACAATAGCGCGATCGATACCAACTACTTTGCTAAAATCTGCTCTATAATTGTCGGGTCTTGAATTTCCCTATCCTTCGCTAACAGCAACACCTTCGACATGATTTCTGCGGTCTTCGGATCGTCATCGACGAAGGGTAAGAATAGTCGTCCGCGATGTTGGGAACTGACGGGGAGAATGCAGAGTGCGCCGCCTGGTTGACGATGGACGATCGCGCTACCGAGATGTACGGAATAGGTACCGATTTCGCCGTTGATGAGGGCGTAGCAGCCCTGGATTTGGACGTTATTTAGTTTCATCAGGCGACAGGTTTCGCGGAGGATGCTCGATCGCATTTCCACGGTTGAGGCACTGGCTTCGGGATCGATTCCGCCAATGTGGGCGACGCTGACGACGAGATCGAGATCGCGCATGACTTCGCTGAAGATGCGGGGGGGGATGTCGGCGAGGGGGAGGGGTTTCCATTCGTCGCGTTTGTAGAAGTTGAGTCGATCGATCGTCAAGCCTTCGACTTCGAGGGGGGTGTAGTAGCCATTGGCAAAGGAGACGGCGGCGATGAGTCCTGCTTGGTGAAAGGTGCGGCGTAAGCCTTCGTCGGGGGAGGAGATCCAGCCGCGTTGTCCGAATAAGGCGATCGCTTGGCGGGGGTTGACCTGATGCCCTTCATAGCGTTTGGAACCCGTCTTGGTTTGTTCGGCGGCGGTTGCGACATAAAGTTCGCGGAAGACTTGTTTGAAGGGCTGCTGGCGGGCGGTGGTGAAACATTCATGTTGCCAGAGATGCCATTCTTTGGTGATGAGGAGGTCGTGGGGATGGGCGATGCGGAATTTTGCGGCGGTAAGTGCGATTTTGCCGTGGGGCGAGACTAGTTCGGTGCCGTTGGGTTCGAGGTAGCCGATTTCGTTACCAGTGGTGGCGATGAGGACGAGTTGGCGCAGCATGGGGGCGAGAACGGGGTGCTGGGCGAGTTGGTGGAGTTCTGGTTTGGTGAAGGCATCGCCGCCCTCCATTGCTTGTTCGAGGGAGAGGCGCATTCGGGATGCTTGTTTGACGATACTCTGTTTCCGATCGAGCAATGCCTCAATCTCAGGATTTTTCTTCAGTTTGGCGGGAATGGCTTTGAGGGTTTTTCCGGCTTTGGTAATGGTAATTTCGGGGGTGCCTGTAGGGGTGATGCTCAAACTGATGGTGGTATCTTCGATGGAGACTACCTGCGGTTTTTCGACCAAATCGGCAATGGCGGCGGCTTCCATCGCCCATTGGAGCCGTTGCGGATCGGCGAATCCGGCGGTGCGGGCGAGGTTTTCCATGCCGATTTCGACGGCGAGTTTTTCGCTGGCGCGGCGTTGGGAGCCAAATTTTTTGCTGGTGCGGAGGAATTCTTGGTAGGTTTGATAGCGGCTGAGGATGTCGGGTTCGCGTTTTTTGCCTGGATCTAATGGGCACAATCCGAGGGCGCGGATGGAATCTTGATGGCGTTTTTTGGTGATGCGATCGAGTAATTCTCCTTTCTCAATTTGCCCTAACATGGCATTAGCAAACTGTTTCGCCCGTTGATGTCCGCTGCCGTTGGAGGCATATTGAGCGGCTTTATCCAACTGTTGCCAACGTTCTGCACCCAAGGTGGCGTAAACCCGCCCAAACCATTCCACATCCACGGCTCCATCGACTAAACTAGCCGCAGAAAGCGGAGTCCGTTCGGCAATCTGCGCTACCCAGATTTCCCGCACATCTTGTTCGACCGACCAGTTATTATCTTTAGTATGGGCATGAATCCACCAGACTCCTTCAGCAAAGCCAGGAAGATCGATCGCTTGTTGGATATAATTCACCCATTGGGGCGCGAAGAAGGCAAATTGAATCAGCTTTTCTTCACTAATTTTCGCGGCTCGGACTTGGCGGGCAAATTCTACAGGCGTATCGTCACTCGCGGGAAAGCTAATCCGCATCAAATGGCTCATCACGGTAGCTTTGCTCTGGTTGCCGTAACTATAGCCACGCACGAAGGTGGAATTATCTAAATTTTGTAATAGTTTAACGATCGTCCCAATACCTTCGATCGATCTTAATGCCAGTGCTGCATTAGTCGCCGCTGTGGGTAAATCTCCACGCTGACATTCGATTTCGAGGATGCGATCGCGGCAAAGTTTGGCAGATTCGATCGCGATATTCATTCCTGGATCTAAATCTGATATATTCCGCCGAGTTAGCCTTTGGAGATCGGAAAAATCATTTCTAGAATGGATTATCTTAACAGGTATCTGTTTTAATTCTTGCTCGAATCTTTCGCTCCATTTTATTGAAGGATCGCATAATAGATGGTAGGTAATATCTGCAATGTTGGCAAAACCAAAATGATAAGCATTTACCAAATCATATAGATTAGTCACTCGATCTCGACAGATAAAATCCCAGATACTATTGTCGATCCAAGTGGCAATTTGCCACCATCGCCGAAAATCCCTTTCACTAACATTACTACTATGCAGTCGTACAAAGTTTTTGACTAGTCCGATGAAGTTTTTTAAATCCCAGTTCCTAGCTACTAAGTCAGATATCGAGCGTTCTAATTCGATCGCATCTACTACAGTCAATACTTTTACAAACAGATCTAATGAAAAATCAGTCACATTAGATTGGGGGTGTAGATATAAGAGCCAATTTACAATCCGAGATACTAAATCTGGATAGCGCAAATCTCGATCGATTTTGCCAAAGGATGCCTTAAAAATGCTGCGAAGTTGAGTGTACGGAGACTCAATATTAGTATCTAAAGCTTCATTATCTTCAGCTCCGTCCCAATATTCTGCGTATGTTTGATAGCGAGGTGCGATCGCCCGAATTAATTCCAAACCATCTTCATCTTTCGATCGTTTACCTTCATACCAATTTTCCCAAACATCAGCTAATGGCAATCGTGCTAAGTTTTCATCGCGGGATAGATTGGGATCTACATTAGGAAAGTGCCAAGCTAAATTACCAAATAAATATTCGACATTCTCACCAGAATAGTCTTTGATTATAACTGAAGTTTGACTGTGTTTATGAATCAGTTCATCGATCGCCACCAAAGTACTTTTAGCCGCAGCCGTATTTAGTTCGACAGGATTGGTGCAAGTTACTGGTTCGGGTACATATAAATCGGCAAGATTGACTAAGCCCAGAGCATCCCGCAAGGTTGGAGGTTGAGACTCTCGTGCGAAAATTCGTTCTAATAGTTGAGTTTCGGCGGTGGTAATTTTATCGCCGCGCGTAGTTTGATGTGTTTGCGCGATCGACTGGCACTCAGATACCAATCGATTTTCCTTGACTAATTCTGCTACTAATTCCAATCCAGCTTGTCGCTGTAACTTATCTTTAGCTGCTAATAATAATCGAGCTGACTCGATCGCATCTTCATCCGATTGTTTGAGTAATAACCCCAGAATACCTTGACGCAAATCGCTAGATTTACGAGTGAGTAAACTGATTAAATGGGCGGCTTCAGATTTTTCGATCTGGCATTTTGTGAGTATTTCTAAAACCTGTTGCCGCACATAGCTACTAGCATCGCCAGTGAGATCGAATAATGTATCGCGAATCTCTGCATCCCACGGCTGGATCTTCGCTAAATCTTGGGCGATAGTTGCCCGTTGATAAGATTCAGCAGCGGCTAGATAGGGAATCATTAATTTGGGAGATCGATCGCCCAACCATCGATGTAAAATCTGGACGATAACCTCTTGAGAAACAGTTAGTTTCATCCACTCCCAAACTAGCGGGGTTAATTGCTTGGATTTGACTGCCCAACGGGGGAAAATAGCGATGATTCGATCGAACAGTTCTGGCGCAGCCTTTAATAATTCCTGGCTGGCATAAGCAGAATTTAATGCTAACCACGCTACTCGATCGTCGGGATCTTCGATCGCACTTAATATTACCAATCGTGCTCAATGTAGATCCAGTTGCTTGAGACAGTGAATCGCTACCAACCGATGGCTGGCTTCGGGATGCTGGAGGAGGGTTTTGGCAGATTCGATCGCTTGAATAGCATCGGTAAACGCGATCGACCATAGAGCCAAATATACCGTCTGTGCATCGTCGCTGGCGAGGGCGGCTTGTTGCTGGTTGGCATCGGTGAGAAATTCTAAAACTTGCGCCACAATTGCCCGTGCTGGTTTCTCTTGCAATACGTCCAAATCGAACCCAAACCAGACATCCACCGCTCGTAATGTCGCCGCAAACCGAATTAGATTTTCGTCCAAAATCAGCTTCAATATCCGCTGATACGCGATCGGATGTGCTTCATCTACGCACTCTAAAATCGTCTGGCGCAAGCCCTCTTGACGCTGGGCGGCAACTAAGAGCTTTTCGACAAATTCCCACCCTTCTGGGCGATTTGCGAGGAGGAGCGATCGAGTTATATGTCGCCCCATCGCCCCGATTTCATGTTCGCCCTTGGCTGACGCGATGAGAATATCGAAAATCTCTTGCCCTAACTTGTCGCCAGCGTTAATGGCTACCGCAAACAGATAGCCCAAAATGTCGCCGTTATAGCCTAAGTAAGGGCACCAGCTAGCCAGCCAGGGTAAATCGACATCGTAGCCATTAACTACAGCCAACAGGCGTTGGAACCACCAGCCGCGTTTTTGAAGATAGGCATCGGCTGTGGGTGCGCGGAATGAGCGGCGATTGTAGACGTTTTGATACGTCCTATTGGGGTAGCTTTGCCAAGTGTCTTCGACTTTTGGCGCAAATTGGGGGAAGTGAATGTTAAAGTTCTTGAGTCGATCGACTGGTTTCAATTCGCC
>NZ_JANPLS010000514.1:0-16346 GCF_031422475.1 Chamaesiphon sp. VAR_48_metabat_403 | reverse complement strand
ATGTAAATCCAGCTTCTTTAGAACAAGTGAAAACGGTGGTATTCGGTAAGTTCAATAAAGAATTCAGGTGAAAATCCATATTCAGGAGGAGTGTAAAATGTAGCTGTCGCTACATTTTACACTGTTTAGCCGAGAGAGCCACTGGAACCAAATCGATCGATCGACCTAGCAATTGCTCGATCGATTCTGGTTGCATAGCTTGTAGATATTGGGGCGCAAATTCTGGTGAGAAAAACTCAATCAAAAATCGATTTTCGACCCAAAATTCAACCGCACTGAAGGGGATGCCATCTCCCTGTTTGCGTGTGAGGACGCGCCAGCCCTCCCTCTGTCCGATCTGTTCGATTTGTTGATGGGTGGTGGGTACAGAGATGGCGACATGGGCAGAGACAAAATCGGTAGATGTAGTTTGTCTTACTTTAGCTGCTTCGACATCGGCACCTGGAACCCAGACATCACCCGATTTAAACACCACAATATGAGAGCCATAGTTGTCAAAAGGCATCACGAGATAACTACCTGGAACGAGAAAATTGTATACTTTTCCCTTCCAAATTTCTGCAAGCACGCCAGCCACCCGCAATGGATCGCGAGCATCGATCGACATATGATGAATCATGAGATTAACTCCGTTAAATTAGTTGAACGTCAGCCTGCGATTAAAATCGCGGCTAATGATACAAAGTCCGCCTTCGCGGACTAATATTTCAGTCCGCGAAGGCGGACTTTGTACTCCGAGGAGCGGTTTCTAACCGCTTGGTTGATAACTAACTACTTGAGTCGATCGCTTAAAAAGCGGCACAAGATAAGTTATCGGCACGAAGTACAGATTGTTGTTGAAAAGCTTTGATATAAGCTGTGCGAATTTGTTCGATCTGCTGGCTACTACTTGCCGCAATTGGATAGAGTAATATCAACAGCTTCGATCGTTCTTGCAGGATGGCACCACGAGCATCTTTGAATTGACCTTGCCCAGAAATTACGGTAAAGCCGTCGGGAAATCTAGGCGTAACTTCGCGATCGAGAAACCGTTGAAACTCAGCATTATTTACTTCGGTTCCATTCGGTTTCCGCAATCCAAAAAATAGTTCGGTGCGGGTGACAGGTTTAGCTGCTGGAATATTGCTACAGAGCTGTTGAGGATTTATAGTTGTAGATTGTTGTTCGATCGCATCTGTGCTGGAATAATTTTGAGAGACAGATAAGGTAGAGATACCAATTGTCAACAACCCTGCACAAATTAAACTCTGAGTAATATAATTGTTCCATTCAATTTTTCTCATCACTGACAATTGTTTTGGGTAGTATTGTCCGACTCACAGAGTGGACTGGGCTAGGGTAGCGATCGCCGAACTTTGAAATAATTCATCGATCGACGATCGCTTATTTATTCGCTATTGCCAGAGATTTAATCGTTGGTGCAGCCTCTCTACAAGAGAATCGACTCAACTATCAGCGCGCATCAACAGTAACTTGGTACTTGATTTTATTGGCGTTAAATTGCGCGCTCTCAACGACTATGATATAATTTCCTGCATTTAGATTATTGCGCGTAAATGAGTGAGAAAAAGAACCAGAACTTTTAGCAATTACTTGACCCGATTCGCTAAGTAATGACAAGTTGGTTCTGCCACCATTAGGTGCCACGCCTTCACCAGTTATGCGGAGGTTAGAGCTACCAGTGAGCAGAAATTTTCGGAAATCTTTTAGATCGTCGGTGGCGGTAACATCACCTTTAATCTTCCGAGATCCCCCGTCATCGACATTTCCCTCGAAATCTGCGTCTCGGACGCTATTATCGAAATCGGTTGTTGCCAAGGCGGGTGCAGCCAATCCAGTGCAGGTTAATAAGCTGAGTAATGTGAGGTTGAGACAAGATTTGAAGAAATTCATAACGATCGTTCCTGTTTTAGTTGTGGGTTAGGATGAAGGTGTTAACTTGCTCCATATCTCCACAATAAGCTCCCACACATATTTTGACAGCCAGAAAAGATCGGAAAAAGTCCGCTGTTGACGATCCGATCTTTTCCGTTGGCGTAGCCTCTCAGAATGAGAATCGTCATTAGTTAAAAGCTTCGATACAATCGAGTAGTGGTCTTGTGCGGGAGATTCAATATGCGTCAGCTCAAATATTACGTCGCTTGTAGTGTCGATCGATTTATCGCTCATCCAGATGGTACGCATGATGGTTTCCCGATCGAAGGGGAGCATTTTGCCGATTTAATTGCAACATTTCCCGAAACCTTTCCAGCGCGGTTTCGCGACATCTTGGGCATCAGTGGTGAGAATAAGTGCTTTGATACAGTGTTGATGGGACGCAAGACTTATGAAGTAGGATTAAAGGTAGGGATCGCGAACCCTTATCCACAGATGCAGCAGTGTGTTTTTTCGCGCACTCTGAGCGCAAATTTCGATGCTGTTGAGGCGGAAAATGTCGAGCTACTTTCAACCGATCCTGTGGCAGTTGTCCAAGACTTGAAGCAACAACAGGGCAAGGATATTTGGTTGTGTGGTGGTGGCGATTTAGCCACAACGCTATTTTCGGAAATCGATGAATTGATTCTGAAAGTCAATCCCCTCCTGCTCGGAGCGGGTATTTCATTATTTGCAGGTATTTTCAAACAAACTATGTTGGAACTCACCAACAGCAAAGTCTACAACAACGGTTTTATGTTGATTTATTATCAGGTAAAACATTGAATAAAAGTAATTTGAAAAATAGAGAAACTTATGGAAAATTTTTTGCCGATCTCTTATTTTGAAGGGAAGTTTGTGCCTTTTAAGGATGCAAATATCTCGATTGCTACTCACGCTTTGCACTATGGTACTGGAGCATTGGGCGGTTTGCGCGGTTATGTAGATGAAACAAACCCCAGTCAAGCCATTTTGTTCCGACTCGAACGGCATTGTCAACGGCTCAGTAATAGTGCTAAATATCTGCATTACGATCTACCTGCGGATAAAATTCAAGCTAATATAATGGAGTTTGTCAAGCAAAATAAGCCGACTAAGCCATTCTACATTCGACCCTTTATCTACTCATCGGGATTGGGGATTGCGCCGCGTCTCCATGATATCACCCAGGATTTCTTTATCTATGGACTATCTCTTGGTGAAACTTTCGCTAAACCAAATGGTATTAGTTGTCGAATTAGTTCTTGGCAGCGGCAATCAGATCTGAGCTTGCCGCTGCGGGGCAAAATTAGCGGTGCTTATATCACTTCCGCGCTGGCAAAGACAGAAGCTCATGCGGCGGGGTTTGATGAAGCCATCTTGTTAAACTCGCAAGGTAAGGTAGCCGAAGCAACGGGGATGAATATTTTTATGGTGCGTCAGGGTAAACTCTTTACGCCTGGTACCGACCAAGACATCCTAGAGGGGATTACCCGCGATAGCATTATGGTAATGGCACGGAAATTAGGTATTGAAGTAGTAGAACGACCGATCGATAAATCAGAGCTATTTATCGCTGATGAAATTTTCCTGTGTGGGACAGCGGCGAAGATTGCCCCCGTGAGCCAGATCGAAAACTATTTGGTGCCCCAAGTTCCCAACTCGATTACCGCCAAACTTCAGCAGGAGTTGGTTACTATTACTCAAGGTCAGCATCATGATTATCAAGATTGGTTATGTTCGATCGATCTTCAACATGTTAGTTAATCGCAAGACCCTTATCTATCGAGAAAACCATAAATCATGGATATTGAAATTGTACCGTGTTCTGCCGGACACCTTGAAAAACTGATTGAAGGCGCAGATGCTTTTCAACAAGCTTACGGGCTTGAGCCGAGCGATGGATACATGCCTTTTCAAGGGGCACTTGAGTACATTCTCAACCAGATCCAAAGTTCGCAACTTTGGCATCCTTGGCTGCCATATCTGTTCGTTTTTCATCCCGATTTCCTACGGAACGCTTCGCGAACGAGCGGTAGTTGGATTGGGAGGCTTTAAATCAGTGCCAGATGCTCAACGATCGATCGAGATTGGTTACTCTGTCGCCCCAACTTATCAGGGCAAAGGTTTTGCCACATCTGTGGCACGTCAGTTGATTGAAATCGCATTTGCATCGAAGTTAGTGGACTGCGTTTGCGCTCACACATTGGCAGAGCAAAATGCCTCAACCAGAGTGTTAGAAAAATGTGGGATGAACAAAGAATCAGAGACGATCGATCCCGATCTTGGAAATCTGTGGCGGTGGGAGATTAGCTCAGTATCAGCAACAGTTTTGCGTTCTTAACTTAGTGGATTGGAATGCTGGATATTGCGCCTTATGACTCGGATGGGTGTTCATCGAATTGTTTTGCAGTGTCGCCAATTTTGAGCCAACTCGGTTTTTCCGAAACAAACTCGTGAAATTGATTTTCGACGACCATATCCCCATCTATGCAGTTGGCCGACACAGGAAATGAATCACTTTTTGATAGCACCTCCCCAAGTGCGGAACCGCAGACAGAGCAAAAACACCGATCGTATTTGTAAGGAGGTTCGGCCTTGTAGGTAGCTATTTTATCGCGACCGTTAACGATCTGGAAGGTTTCGGATTTTACGAAGACTAAAGTACTTGCTCCAACTTTTCGGCATCGACTACAATGGCATGTGCCCATCATGCGTGGCTCTTCGGTCAACTCAAATCGAACTGTTCCACAACAACAACTTCCTTTAATCATTGCAATCCCCCTTTTATGGAGCCTGTCAGTGTTGTTATAATATAGATCGTTTGAACTACAGTGTCAAGGAAAATATTTTATCATTACAAGTTCAACTGCTCTGGCTTTAATTTTTGTCATCACCTTTTTCTAAACTGCTTGCAAAACATAGAATGTATAACCATAGGAGTCGCTAAATCGTTCAAACATTCGCATCTCTGCTTCAGTTTCATGAATAACCGAGCGAGTAATTGGAGTGATTTCGATCTGCTGCATCCGCTCGCGCAGGGGTTCGTAATAATTGACCCACCAAGCCTGACTCGGCAGCCGATGGGTTGAAAGGACTCTAAAGCCAGACCGATTTGCCCGGTCGATATTCTCAGCCTCAGTCCCCATCATGGGATAGGCATTTTGCCAATACGCGATCGCCGGATCTGGAGGACGATCGATAAACCAACTTAGCTCAGATATAACGGCAATACCGCTGTCAGTAAGCAACGGTCGCCAGAGTTTAAGACCCCGATCGAACCCAAGATGATAAATCGCTCCCTCAGACCAAAGCAAGTCAAACACACCCACTGACCGATCGAGATTAGCCATATCACCTTGAATTGGCATGATTAAACGATCGAGACCGAGCTGTTTTGCCCGCGCTGTCAATTCGTCGATAAAAACCGCAGCAGAATCAACTGCCACGACCGTGCTTTGGTAGTGTTGTGCCAGCAACAATGCACCAGCACCACTGCCACATCCGAGATCGGCAATTCGCGGCTTGAGAGGCAAAGTAGCAAGATTGCTCAAAATATGGCACGAGAAGTCAGAGTCACCTGGCCCTTGACGATCGCGTCCACGGTGTAGATCGATTAAAGCAGCAATGTACTCACTGTCTGTACTCATATAAATTTTTGTGGCTCTAATACCAAGAAACTTTTGCCGTTTTCAGACATCCTCTCAGAGGCTGTTTTAAAAGTCTTATTGGCTTCGATCGTAGATCTAAATCCCCCTGCTTGGTGCGCTAAACCGTTGGGGAACCCAACGAGCGCGCATCCGCTAAATCCCCCTTTTTAAGGGGGACTTTGAATTCTAGAATTCGATCTTAGCCTCCTTGAAAAGGGGGTTTGGGGGATTAAAAATCTACGCATCAACTCAAACGGACTTGTGTATACATGGTAGCCTTTTTAAGGGGGTTGGGGGGATTCTATCTATACTTTTTAAACACCCTCTCATGCAGTCTTAATATTGACATTAATAACAACATCATTGAAATCGCGATCGCCGCCACCATAGAAATCTTCTACGCCAAAAGTATTGTTACCCAATAACCGGAAATGGTCTAATTTATCGGGGTTGGCACCGAGATAGTTAAAGTAAGCATGAATCGCATTTTCGCCACCACTATTTGTCGGATTGAGATTGACAAAATCGGTTAACGAACCTTGAGAAATCAGAATGGGTGCGTAAATTTTACCACCAATTAAATTTTGGTTAGGCTTGTTATCGGTTTTTCCTGCTTGTAAAACTGCGCTTTTGATTGCTTCGATCGCATAGTTAGCATCGCTAGGTTTGACAATACTACCGTTAGCTAGTTTAATCGTTCCTAAAACGGCATCTTCGACGGCGTAGAAAGCAATATTATTGTTATAACCTGCATCACTTGTGGTCGAGAGATCGGCTTTGAGTGTTTTACCAGTATATTCAGATAAATCGATGATGCGTCCTTGGGATAAAGCTTGGGACTTGGCACCGATCGGGATATTTGGTATTGCACCTTCAAGTTTGGAGACATTTAAGCGGATTTCGTCGTTATTAATTGAGATTTGGTAACCATCATTATTACTAGTAACTTTGAATGGGCTATTGCCAACAGCATCGGGGAGTGCAAATAAGAGATTAGTCGGTGTTTTACCGTTAGCAATCTGTTGTTGCAGATCGGAAATCGATCCATCTTGAATCTGAAAAAATTGATACGTTTTATTAGGATTTAAGCCGATTTCACGTTTATTAGTATTAAAGAAACTGCCATTCAGAGTGGAAAAAACTGGCTGGGCTGAGTCGGCTACTAATTTTAGATACCCGGCTGCACCGGGCGCGATGCCGCCGATTTTACCAGTCAGATCGTCAACAGCAAAAAAGCCAATTTCATTAACTTTACTACCAGCTTTTTGACTGATAGCATTGATGCTCAAACCTGTGGTTGTCGCATCGGTAATAAATAAGTTTTTGTTAATAGTAATGCCAGTCGGCGATGTCGGCGGAATTGAAGTTGATGGCGGTGTGGGTGAAGTAGGATTGGTAGGATTCGTGGGTGGCGTGGGAATTGACGGGGGATTTAAAATCTCAGCGATTGAATTTGCCTGAATCCCTTTGAGTAATGCGACATCAACAGTCCCGGCTTTAAGGAGCGTATCGGCTCCCTGTTTGGTAGCCGTTAACTTAGTAATATCGTCGCCGATGCCAGGAATTCCGCCAATTTTGAGCGTATCCGTACCAGTTTTAAAATCGGTAATAATATTTGCTTGAGCTGGTAAAGATGCCAGCGCGAGCAAGAAAATATCTCGTCCATTACCGCCTGTGAGCGTATTTCCACCTAAGCCAGCAAATAAGGTATCGTCGCCATCGCCACCAAATAATCGATCGTTAGTACCTGCAAATAATCGATCTTCCCCCGTTCCACCATCTAATTCATTATCACCTGCTCCGTCGGTAGCATCTAAAACATCGTTACCACCTTCACCGAATAGGCGATCGCTTTTACCAGCATATAGTTCGTCGGCACCATCGCCAGCAAAAATCTGGTTGCGACCCGCAGCAATACTCGCATCGATGATATTATTACGACGATCGCCGATAATTCTGGTATTGGCTTCTTTAATACCGAGTAATAGATCCGCCGGATCGGTGGCGGCGATCGTTTTGGTACTAATAATTCCTGTGACGGGAAGATCTTTAGCTAATTCTAGCAACCCTAATTTTTCGGGTACTTTACTACCAGCAACAACGTTAAAATCGTTGTCATTAATTAAGGCGAGGGTATTGGGTGCTACTAATGCCAAACCTTCGAGTTTTTCGACTCCGGTATAGCCCAATTGTGCGGCATTAGCGATGAGGCTTTTGCTGACGGGGGCAATTTTGGCTGTAGTTAATTCGGCGGGGGTGAGTTGTTCGATCGTTTTACCCGCAGGTAGGGTAAAGTTGGCAGGGTTATTAATATTAGTCGCTGCTGCGAGATCGATTTGATAGATGAGCTTATTCGATGCGGTTGTAGCCAAGTCGTCGCGTTCGACAACGGCAAATTTACCGCCACCGAGGGAGACAGCATCGCCGAGTTTGTCGGTTTTAGCGTTACCAGTACCCGTAATATCGTCGAGCAGGTAAAGATATTCACCCGTGACGGCTTTAGTTGCGGTGTCGAATTCTAAAATGCGGACAGTGCGAGAGGCTCTAGAAACTGTATCGCCAGCATTATCTGGATTATCGATCGGACTTTGGATGAAAGCGTAGAGCTTGGTACCTTCGATCGCGATTGCTTCAAAGCCACGATTGCTGCGGCGTTGGGCGTAGACTTCGGGTAATACTTCGGTGCCGAAAGTCCCGGCGGGGAAGTCGGTTGTGGGGGCTATGGCGGTACCTTTGGGGATAAACCTGTCGAGTAGTTTACCATTGGTGTCGAATTGGTAAATCGCGGGACGATATTCGTCTACCAGCCAGTAGTTACCATCAGAGCCGATGACGATGCCTTCGACATCTGCACCGAGCGGATCTTTGGCCAAAACTTTACCATCGAGATCGACACCAATTTCGTCGGTATAGGCTAAACCATTAGCCCCCGCTTGGAGATTGGGCAATCCGGTGAGTGGTGTCTTACCATCGGCTCTAAATAAGCCCGTGCGCTTGGTAATATCGATCTCGCCAGAAGTGCGATTGAGTTCAAAACTGACGATTTCGGGTTGAAAATTAGGTAAGAAGAAGGGACGATTAGCACCAGTCGGATCGCCATTTGGCCCGCGATCGGTATGGGTGATAAATTTGAGATTACCATTGGCGGCAATCCCTTGGAAATATAAGCCCGAAAAACCACCGAGGAAAATATCTTGTCCTTTGGAGGTGGTACCTAGTTTGGGAAGATTGGTAAAGTCATAGCTCGTTACGTTGCTCCCGGCATTATTGGGTGCTGTCGGCGTGACGGCGACGGTGTTGCTATTGAGGCTACCTGGAGCGGTATTTTTAAGTAGTGCTAGTTGTTGAGTGCCAAAGCTAATCGTGGCATCAGAGCCAGATTTAGCAATAGCTAGATCGCTAAAATTGGTGACACCTGCTAAGTTAATCCTAAGTGTGTCATTGAGTCGATCGAAATCAGTAATGATATTCGGTGTAGTAGGAACATCGACATTGGCAAGCCAAATTACATCCCTACCAGTGCCACTCGTAATTGTATTGCCCCCCAGTCCGCCATAAATCTTGTCATCGCCTGCATCGCCGGAAATGGTATCGTTGCGATCGGCATAAATAGTATCGTCACCATCGCCGCCAGAGAGGGTATTAGAGCCATTCCCATCGGATGTGAGGGTATCATTACCAGCTTCGCCATTGAGTCGGTCGTTGGTATAAGCATACAACTCATCATTACCATCTCCACCACGGAGAGTATTGTTACCCCTACCAGCTAACGCGTCTAGGTAATCATTTCCAGCTAAACCCAATAAGGTGTCGTTGCTTTTTCCTGAATCGATAAATAATACATCATCATTAGCGGTACCGTTAACTATCGCCATTAAAATCTCCCTTGATTGATCCAGATAGAAGCTGGATGATATTGTGTTTAAATACTTTTGCCGAGCGAGGATTAACGTTCTTGTCGAAACAATGGATCGGTAACAATGCCCAACTTCTTAACAGTTAATTTAAGATCCTGTCATCACAGACTCAATTAACTAGATTCTGTTATTGTCGTAAGAACGGGCGAGCACACTGATGAGATTGTCGATCGATATCGCTAGTGTATTCTATCACTGCCATTTAGATTCGATCGTTAAATATAGACTATGTAAAAATTAAGGTTCGATTAAGAATAAATATTTAAAGTATTAATAATTAAATTTTATGCCCATTTCTAGAAATGATTGGTTCCCCACTTCTGTTTGGTGCTTTGAAGTCGATAATCATCAACAGTTGAATCAAATCTTGTTACAAGAGATTTACAACGAGCATCAAACCGATCTCGAAGGTGAGAAATGGTCGAATGTACTAGGATGGCACAGTAAAAATGATTTACACAAACGTGAATGCTTCGATAAATTCAACCAAATAATTCTGCAAAACGCGCTAGAAATTGGAGCCTTCTTGAATTGGGATTTACAGTACTTCTCGATCGATATCACTACCTGCTGGGCGATTGTCAATGGTAAACTCGCATCTAACTCTGTCCACAATCATCCGAATTCAATTTTGAGTGGAGTCTACTATCTCCAGGTTCCCGATAATTCTGGTAATTTATTTTTTACCGATCCTCGACCTGCTTCGCAAATGCTCATTCCCCCGATTTCAGAACTAAATTTATGGACTTCGCCCAAGGTTGTTTATAAACCTCATGTTGGCACGATCGTATTTTTTCCGAGTTGGTTATTACATGGTGTCGAGATGAATATGAGTGAAGAAGTTCGCATCAGTCTGAGTTTCAATATCGGGATGTCTCCGATTAGGGAATAGGGGATAGGGAATAGGGAATAGCGAAAAGTGCGGGAACAGGGGTTTCCCCTGTCTTGTCGTTTTCTTATTCGGGGGGAACCCTAGACATAAAAACGCCGCAAGTAGAGCACCTTTTCAAGACAGGAAATAGAAAATAGGATGCTAGATCGAGATCTAGCATCCTATTTTTAGTAACTAATTATCGTTTTTGCGATCGAGATTAGATGAAAGCAAAGTTAGACGAGGTGAGAGTTGTAGTATCGACACCAGTTAGAGTGGCGATCGTGTTACCACCGATGGCGATATTGTTGCCAGTCCGGGTCAAGTCAGCAAATTTAACTCCGCCAGTAATACCTAATACATCAGTACCGATTTGGAAATCTACAACAGTATTGGCACTAGCTGGAGCTTCGCCATTGTAAATCCAGAATTGGTCGGCACCAGCACCACCAGAGAGAGTGTTACCGCCACCGATACCAGCAAAGAATTTATCAGCACCATCACCACCGAGAGCGCGACCATCTTTACCGAGGAAGATAGTATCGTTACCAGCACCACCAGAAACACGGTAGCCGCTAGCATCTGACGCTTCAAAGATATCGTCACCAGCTTGACCGAAAACGCGATCGTTATTAGCCACATAAATGGTGTCAGTACCGCTACCAGTATCAATGCGGTTGTTACCTGCGAGTACGCCAGCAATGACGCTATCGACAGTATCGTTACCAGCACCCGCAAAAACGCTATCGTTGATGCCATCGAAACCTTTGGTGATGCCAGCTTCGATCGTGTCGTTACCAGATGTACCGCCAAACAAGTTAGAGCCTTGAATGAGATTCGCTTTAGGAGCGATTAAGAATGATAGCTGACCGCCTTCAACGAGGTTTTCTTGACGAGTTTTGGTACCATCGTTATTACCATCGATGTTGGTCGCGGTAATAATCGAACCATCCCGCAGGCTGTGAGCTTGGACATCAAAGACAAACAGTTCGCCTGGTTTGGCACCAAACAAACTAGAAACATCCAGAATACCGGAAGTTTCCCAGTTGCCGATATCAGTTGGGCTAGCATCTGTTTGAGTTGCAGGTAAAGCCGTGCGATCGACTTGGGCAATGCGGGTTAGAGTGGAAGAAGGATTAGCAACCGCAGGATCGATGCTAAATAATGAAGCTTCTTGTTTGGAGTTACCAGCAAACAGAGCCGCACTGTT
Source organism: Chamaesiphon sp. VAR_48_metabat_403 (assembly GCF_031422475.1). Classification (NCBI taxonomy): domain Bacteria; kingdom Bacillati; phylum Cyanobacteriota; class Cyanophyceae; order Gomontiellales; family Chamaesiphonaceae; genus Chamaesiphon; species Chamaesiphon sp. VAR_48_metabat_403. The sequence goes on along the minus strand of NZ_JANPLS010000514.1, from coordinate 4,805 downwards.
CGCGCGATCTTCGTTTATGTAGATTTTGCCATCGTCAGCCCAGTCGAGGTTATCAGGGCTACGCAAACCAGCATCTTTAGTGAGGTTGCCATCGTTGAGGATGTCAACTTTACCTTTGATGATGCCGCCAGCACTGAAATCGAAGTCAACATCGACCCTGTAAACAACACCATCAACGTTAGGAGTACCATCTACACCTGTGACTGCGAAAGCAGCTTGGGTGCCATCTTTAGGATTGGTGGAAACATCTTCAACGCGAGAGAAAAAGAAAGCCTTAGCTTCATTAGCAAGCTTGATTTGCTGTGCGTAGGTAGCATAACCTAAAGCATCGTAGCCAAGGTCGTTTTGAATAGTTGTATCAGCGTCGGGGCCGTCTACAGCAGTACCTTTTTTGGCAGCATCAAAGTAAGCAATCTCCACAAACTTACCGTTTTTAGAGGTATTGTTTCCTTTGAATTGGTCTTCTTTAAGTTCGATGATATCGTTAGCATCGGCTGGATCGTCAGCAACCCATACAAACAGCTTACCTTGAGCCAAGCCATTACGATCTAAGAAACTGCCATCTTTTTTGGCATTTTTGTCGCCAATGTAGATAGACAGAGGTGCAACGCCATCGTCGCCAATCATGAAAGCAACCTTATCGGTGCGTCCGGTATTTAACTCACTGACGTTCTCCCAACCAGCACGCCCGAATGCTGGTGCTGCATATAGGGTATTGCTTTTTGTATCTAGGGCAAACTGAGTACCGCCAAGAGTTTCTTCACCACTAAAGAAAATACGATCGGCTAAACCGATGCCCGTACCAAATTGGTTAGCTTCAAATAAAGCCGCAGAGCAAAAGCGTTGAATCCCACCGAAGTCTAGATCGGTTGCCGCATCAACAACTTCACCAGCACGGTTGATAATTGTATCGTGAGCTAATCCAGCACCAGTAATTTGAAGTGTGCGTTTGTCAACATCGAAGTAGTTAACTCGTGCGCCAGGGAGCTGGGTGCCATTTTTGAGACTGTATTTGTAGCCATCGGTACTAGCTACTTCATTGACAACCAATAAGCGAACGGTTGTGTCATTGAGCGCGTAAGCACCAATACCATCAAGAATTCCAGCAGGAACGTAGTCACCAATTTTGTCGCCAACGGTAAAGATCGGGTCAACTGTATAACCATTTAGACCTTTAACTTGAGAAGGCTGTGTTGTATCGAAGGAGAGGCTTGCCATGAATTTTTATTGCAGCTCTAGTTGCTGGGATAAATTTTTAGGTTTTCAGACAGCCACATCTTGGCACAGCTTTTTAAAAAATCTGAGTATAAATAAACACGCCAAATCTATAATTCAATCAAACTTAATTATTGAAATATTAATTATATTGAGAACTATTCTTATTAAGATAAAATATTTTTTAGCCCGAATAGATAATTAGGAATTGTCGATACTTACGATCTGGATAATTAAGCTAGTTGACAACAGCTTTGGCTTTGACGCGCACCTTTTCTAACGTCTGCACTAATCGTTGAGCTTGATGTTGGTAAAGCGGAATCTGCAAAATTCCTGGTAAATTATCCATCAAATCTCTAGCAATCCGCAGCGAACAACCGGAGATACGTCCGATGATATTTGCCCCTTCAAAAGTGGATTCTGCGGTCATCGCCAGCTCTACCTCAACCTGCCAAGATTTGGGGTATCGATCGCCGATATCGATCCGCCGCAAACTCTCTGTCGTTGCCAAAACTACCAATCGATCGCCATGAGCCAGCAAAATATCGTCAGTAGGCATTAAGGTTGCGGGATGGGAATTGCGCTGGTGCAGAATGGGCACTACCCCATAACCATAGGCAACTTCAGCTAGTAATAATCGATCGAGTGTGTCGCCTGCTTCAATGCTATATTCAGTGACTAAAATAGTCTGCCGATCGCTGTGAAATAAATTCAGAATATTTTCACCAAATGCTGCTCCAGCAAACACTTCTGCCGATACTGTCTGCATCCCCAATACGCGGGCAGTTGGCAGCGTTTTCATCAGATGTTGGCTCAATCTTTGTCCCGATGTCCGAATTACCAGATCGAGCTGCGGATCGATCGCCTGAACCATTAAGGCAACTTCTAGATTGAGCATTTCATCATCGGTGACGATAATAACGCTTTTGGCGGTCGTTAGATTGGCTTGTGCCAGGGATTGGGCGATATTACCCGTAATTATCGGCAGATCTGGCAAGATCGTGCTGTTGATATCTGGCTGCAAGGTCACGCCCACGACCGCCTGCTGCATCTGCTGTAGCAACAGGGCGACTTGTTGCCCGACTCGTCCTAAACCCACGATGATAATGTGGTTCTGTTGGGGCACGGGCGGTCGTTGCTTGACAAATTGAAATTTTGATGATAGAAGAGATTCGGTGAGAACTGCATACAACACGCCCACAAAAGCCGTACCAGCCAGACTCAAGCCGAGGGCGAAAGTTTGGAGCCACCAGGGAATCGTCGGAATTTTCTCAAAGTTACCAAATAAATCGCCATAGCCGCCTAAGAGTAAGATCGCTGACGCGTAAAATGCCGACACCCAAGTCGTGTTGGGATAATATTGATGAAAGAGGACGGTGGCAATCGCCAGTAACAACACGACAATCAAACAGCAAATTAGAGCCACGCGGCGGACTTGTTGCTGAAAGTTCGATCGCCAAAACCGCGTAAATCGATCGACAGTACGCCGTGCCCAGCGAGCGATCTGGGGTTGTTTAGTTTTTTTGCCAGCAGCAAGCGATCGATCTGGGGTGGCGTGCAGCGAAAACCGATCGGCAATTTCAATATATGTGACTAAATCGCCAGCCGTAACTAACTCTTCAAACTGCCATTGGTAGAAACCTGGCTCGGTTGCAGATCTGGTGTGAGCCAGTAGCTTCTGGCTTCGCGTATCGATCTGGTGTAGCTGACGGGCATTGCACCAAGGATGAGCGGGACTCATGCGTTGTCGCACCACCCGCAACCAGTAACCATCCAAATTGAAAAAGCCTACAGTATCCGTACCCAGTGCGGCAATGGCAAAGGAGTGAGCGGGCAGTTCGATCGGTTCGTAGGCGATAAAATTGCCGAGTTGTTGGCTTAATAATTGATTGAGATTGGTTTTTGCCGATCGCACGACTAGCCGCGTATGGGGGTTGAGTTGGCGGATGGCAAGGGCGATTTCGGCATTGACTCCCTCGTTACTAGTGACAATCAGGGCGGCGCGACAAGCTTGAATTTGGGCTTGCGCCAACACGTTATTTTCACGGCAATCACCAATAATCAGATCGTCTAATAAATCGACTAAATTTGGCACTTCCCAACTTTGAGGAGCTACCTGTTCGATCGCGACGATCTTCACGCCAAATTGGTGGAGAGCCAGCACGCAGTGTTGACCTAAGCTACCCAAACCACACACCAAAAAACGATCTAATTTCATGCGCTTTGTGCCGATCGATTTCGATTGGCGTTGCTGGTTTGCAGTCCGATCTGCCACTTAGCGAAACTTAGAATACCCCGATCCAGCAATACCTGTTTACTTTATCAGCGTAGTTTGACTAGATTGCAGATGAATGAAAATTCCATCACAAAATTACATCTTCGATCGAGATATTATCCAATGGAACTAACACCTGTAGCAATCCGATTTGAGTTCGGTGCTAACAACACATCGATTTGTCAAAATGGTGCTGATGATTTGCTGCAACTCCGTTGGCTCGATTGACTATAGAACACGCTTAATCTATATCGCAATGAAAAAATTTACGCTGGCAACGTTATTGGGAATTACGACAGCAACTATTGGAGTCACGCTGGTTGCGCCTGCTTATGGGGTATCTTTTACCGGATCGTTAGCTAATGCTGATGCGATCGATCTGCTGCCATTTACTTCAACTGGCACGGAATTAAGATTTCAATCGTTTAGCTTCAATGGCGGCACCAATGCTGCGGGAACGGTAATTCCAGCGGGGGGATTTAGCCCAGTGCTGACGATATTTACTGCCAGTGGTAACTATTTTAACGAATATATCGATGCCGAAGATTTAAACTTTACGGCCACTTTATTACCTGGAAATTACCAAGCAGCGATCGGTACATTCGGCAGCTTCTTTGACTTTCCAACTAAAACAAACCTATCGCAAGGTTTCGATGGGAGCGGCGATTTTTTCGGTCTAAATCCAAATTATGCTGTGGATATCGTCGCTGTATCGTCAGCTACTGCAATTCCCGAACCTTCGAGTCTAATCGGCATTACGCTAGCTGGATTGTCCGTGTTTAAATTGAAACGCAAATTAGCAGCCAGGAAAGATAGAGGCTTTAGGCTTTAGAGGCTGTCTGAAAAGATTTTATGTCTTCGATCGTAGATCTGAATCCCCCCTGTCTTGTCTCGCGAAACCGTCGGGAAACCCGACGAGCGCGAGCCGCTAACCCCCTTTTTAAGGGGGAACCGGATCCGGAAGTCCCCCTTAAAAAGGGGGATTTAGCGGCGGTTTTATTCTGGGGGAACCCCGTGACGTAAAAAACCGACAAGACAGGGGAATTTCTAAGGTTTACGCTTAACAAACTAGACTTTTCAGACATCCTCTTAGACTTTAGACTTTAGGCTTTAGGCTTTAGGCTTTAGACTTTAGGCTTTAGGCTTTAGGCTTTAGGTTTTAGGGAATTATAAGTTTTGCGAAATTGAGATAGTAAAGCAGCTAATAATTAGGTATATGCAATTATTTAGAAGATATATTATGTCTGCAACCTAGCTGGTGGGAACTTGCCCACCCTACGCGACTTGCTGTAATTACAAAAAGGTTCTTACAATC
>NZ_JANPLS010000513.1:0-2615 GCF_031422475.1 Chamaesiphon sp. VAR_48_metabat_403 | reverse complement strand
GAGAGGCTACGCCAACGAGTTTGCCTTTTCCCGATACCATCGCGTAAATATATTGGTGGTAAACGTACTCTTCGAGTTTACTGGCTGCTGCTTTTTTGGCAGCAATCCAGGCTTTAAATTCGGTCACACTGCCCAATAATTTTTCAGTTAATTTAGTACCCGTTGCCTCTTCATAAGTAGCTTTCAACTGCTTCGCTGTCAGCGTATCACCCGCGACTTCCAGTGCCTTGTTTACCAAGTCTGGGTCGCTTACCACCACCGCCACATACTTGGCAGTATCATCAGTGGTGGTGAAATTCATCGGCATGTCACCATCACCCCAGTACTGAAAGGTCTGATGTTCCAGATCGAACATCGGTAAATAAGTCAGGCTATCCATGAATGCTCCATTGAGTACTAAGGTATATTCCAAACCGCTGTGCTGAAGATACTCAAGTACTTCCTTCCGCTTGTCCAAATTGTCATTATCGCCGTAATCTAACCCGCGATAATCTGCCGAATAATCGGAGGGAATAAACCGCTTTACGCCCTGCTGTTTGGCAGCATCAATTAGGTGTTTCTGCCCTGGTACAGTTGCGTCAGTGTTACCGATCGCCGATACGACCACATCGACTCCAGTACAAGGAGTCAGTAAGGTTTCAGGTTGCATCACATCGCCTTCGACGATCGTTGCGCCCTTGGCTTTCATGGCATCGATCTTTTGGCTATTTTTTTCATTGCTGTCATTAATAGATCGCACCATTGCCCGAACATTTACATCACCTTTTTCGAGTAGAGCAGAAACAATTTTAGTACCCAACATTCCGGTAGCACCAGCAACTAGAACCGTCAATTTGTTATTCATGATGATGTTCCTTTTAAAGTTTATATAATTTGTCTTTTGCCGTCAGCGATTCCGCGAAGTGGAGATCGCGACGATGAAGTAGACTTGTAACATACAGATATCGATCGCATCCCAGAAATCGAGATCTGTAGGTTGGGTTGAAAAATGAAACTCAACACACTCAACTCATCAATTGCCCAGAATGAAAATCGTCCCGTGTCAGATAATTTAGCCGCCATAACCTTGTAAGAAATTAGTTTTAGCCGCTGGATATTTTTTGATGATTTCCGCCATCGCCTGATTCGTTTTTTCCAGATCGGGAAGAGGCATCGAAGCGGGCGGTAATGTCCGCACCTGGGCGGGTACAGTCGTCGCCATAATGATGTGCACCCAGCGGGCACATAAGTATTAGTTAGTCGTACCGTTTCCGAATCAATTTGAAAGGCGTGTTTGGTGCCGCGTGGAACTGCCACAAACGAGCCAGCAGTTGCTTTAACCGGACGATCTTCGATAAAGAAGGTCATTTCACCCTCAATAATGTAGAAGCTCTCATCTGCTGCTTCGTGAATATGAGGTGCTGCTGACGGCCCACGCGGTATCAGTTCTTCAATACAGGAATACGCGCCATTGGTATCTTCGGCAGTTGCTAACATCGTCCAGAGGATGCCCATCCCCCAGTAGGCGCGACCTACGGTATTGTTGACTTCAAAAGCTTGTGGCTTGTTTTGGGTGTTCATGTCTAAATTCTCTACTTAAAATAGTTATTAGAAAGACAGCTAACTGTTAAAATCAGCTTATTTTTGACAGCACATCGATTGCACTCATCCAGCGAACATCGGGATAGCGATCGTTATCAAGTGGTTGATTTTGAACACCAAACATACTGTGTAAATATTGCTTGCCCTGCCAACTGGGATACAGTTCTTTTTCTCCTTCAGGATTAGCCGATCGCTCTTGTTTATTTGAGGCAGAAAAATCTTCCATACTGCCCATTTGAATGAGTTTAAATTCTTGTTTTTTAACTTCTGCACCAGCAGCAACCAATTCATTCGGGCTAATTTGGAAACTAGCGATCCGTAGAATTTTCGGAGTTGAGGGATCGATTGCAGCGGCAGCAGTATAATCTGCTGTATCGTCCATCGTTGTAAAGTCGATTTTCCAGTCAGATTTATCGCCCCAATAGCCGACACTATAATTTTTAACGTTATAAAGTGGCGTACCATAGCTCAAAATATCGGCAAAAGCTCCATTCAAGATTGAAGTGGCAGCGATGGGCGATTTATCTAGATATTGATGAAACTCTTTGCGGAGATCGAAATTTCGGTTTTCGCCTGCGGGTAGTTTGGTAAAGTCGGAGGAATAATCTGAAGGAATAAAACGCGGGACACCTGCTGAAATCGCAGCGTCAAGCAGTTTAATTTGGGAGTCAACGATGACATCGTGCAGTCCTGCTAAAGCCGAAACCACACAGGATACGCCCTGACAAGCTTGTTTAAGATCTTCTGCATTCGACAAATCGACAGTAATTACTTTCGCACCGAGTTCGGTTAGTTTGGCAATTTTTTCTGGTTCGCTACCGTTACGGACGATCGCCCGAACTTCTGCACCCCTTTTAATTAAAGCTTTGATAATTCGTCCGCCAAGATTACCCGTTCCGCCTGCTACTAAAATTATTTGGTTCATGATGTTTTGGATGTATTTAAGTTTTTTACTAATTAAAGCTACTCATAACCCCAGCGTTTAGAAACCGCTGCTCGGAATGCAAAGTCCGCCTTCGCGGACTAATCAGCCA
>NZ_JANPLS010000512.1:0-18133 GCF_031422475.1 Chamaesiphon sp. VAR_48_metabat_403 | reverse complement strand
ACCGATCGATTTGAAACCAGTCGATCGGTTTGACCGATCTTCGTGAAAATAAAGATGATTTTTCGGACTTATGTAATATAATTTACGTGAATTCAATTTTGGTAAAAAGATGAGGTCCTAAACATCGAATTATTTCGATTCAAGGTATCTTTTTTATACCTTGGATTAAGTTGTTAAATTAACAATCAACTTAGTCTATTTTAGGTATAATCGCTGCATATTCGCAATACTTCAAGGTAACTAATGATACACGTGTAATTAAATTTACCCAGCTCGTTCCAGATTTCCTTCCTGTCATGACTGGAATCAGAGTCTAACATCGATAAATATGGCGAGTTAGGTACTCAGCAGTGAGGGTGTGGTTGTCGATATTGAATGATCTTAATATTTTGGAAACCGATCGTGTTAACTAGACTTTGGGGTGTGAGGGATCGTTGGCAAAAGTTACAGTTTACTCCACAAGTTGCTGCCCAAAAGCTGCAACCAACTGTTGAGGCGCGATTATCCACGCCTACAGAAGTTGCCGATCTGGCGATCGCACATCAACCTAGCGAAGCAAGTCCGATCGAACTGCTACCACAGACAAACACGGCGAAATATGTAACAATGAAGCAAGATTTTCTAGGCGATCCCGAATACCCCAAAGCTCTCGTGGAAACAGATGACCCAGAAGCTTGGTATCAGCAGGGAAACTTGTACCGTAATGCAGGTAAGCTGGATGTTGCCTTAGCTTGTTACAATAAAACGCTAGAGTTACAGCCACACAAGCAAGCAGCTTGGGTGAATTTGGGTTGGGTTTTAGTAGGACTGGAACGATTGACAGATGCATTAGAGTCTTACGATCGGGCGATCGAACTTCAGCCGCAAGATGCCGAAGCATGGGCGAATCGCGGCTGGGTATTATTTCAATTGCAAGATTATCACCAAGCAGTTAAGAGTTGCGATCTGTCGATCGAAATCGATCCGGGAGATCGGTTTGCGTGGTATCAAAGAGGGCGCGCGCTGTTTGAATTACAAGAGTACGATGAAGCATTGGCGGCTTACGATCGAGCACTAGAAATTCAACCAGATGATAGCCTAACTCTATCGCACAAAGGATGGTTGTTATTTCACGTCGGTCAAGTCCACGCCGCTTGCAGTTGTTACGAACAAAGTTTACAGATCGATCCTCAAGATAGTTTTGCATGGAACAATCAGGGTCAAGTTTTGTTTTATTTAGGTAAAATCGCCCCGGCAATTAAGTCTTATCAGCAAGCAACACAACTTAATTCACAATTTTATCAAGCCTGGAATAATTTAGGTGTCGCCCACTTCGAGCAAAAAAGTTTTCAAGATGCCTTGCGATGCTACCGTTGCGCGCTCGATTTGGCTCCTGACTTTATTGCCGCCGCTTATAATCAGGGCAAAGTCTTATTTTATTTAGGTGACTTTGAAGCCGCCCTAGCCGCATATACCAAAGTTACCCAACTCCAGCCAGACTTTTATCAAGCCTGGAATCATTGCGGAAATATTTTATTCCATCTGGGCGAACTCGAAACCGCACTTCGTAAATATGAAGTCGTCACTAAACTTCAACCCCAACTAGCCGAAGGCTGGATGAATCGCGGTAATATTCTGTTGCAACTAGATCGTCCCCAAGAAGCCCTTAATTGTTATACGCAGGCGACTACGCTAGTGCCTAAAGATGCCGAAGCGTGGAATAATCGCGGTAAAGCCATGTTTCAATTGAAACGGTACGAACATGCCCTCGATTGTTATCGCAAAGCCACGCAAATCGAACCACATCACAGCGATGCTTGGAATAATCAGGGCAAAGCGTTATTTAAACTCGGTCAATTTGAGTCGGCGATTAGTTGTTACGAGCAGGCGACGCGACTGCATTCCGACTTTTATACAGCTTGGAATAATTTGGGAGTAGTTCAATTTCAACTCCAACGTTACGAGGAGGCGATCGTCAGTTACGATCGCACTTTAGAAATTGCCCCAGATTTTCATCAAGCTTGGTATAACAAGGGCATGGCACTGTTTCACCTGAGCCAGTACGATCGATCTTTGGCAAGTTACGATCGAACGCTCCGGCTCAAACCAGATTACCATCAAGCTTGGAATAATTTGGGCTTCGTGCTATTTCATTTGGGGCGATATGACGAGGCAATTAGCAGCTATCAGCACACACTCAAACTCAATCCTGATTTTCATCCAGCTTGGTACAATCAAGGGATGGCATTGGCTCATCAATGTAACTATGGTGCTGCGATCGAGAGTTACGACAAAGCTTTAGGATACCAGCCAGACGATCCATACATTTGGCACAGTCGCGGGTTAGCTGTAGCTAAATTGGGTCGCCCGGAGGAGGCTGTAAGCTGTTACGATCGATCGATCGATCTAGATACCGATAATTACGAACCTTGGTACGAGCGCGGTAAAGTGCTAGCCGGACTCGGTAGATATGCCGCCGCGCGCGAAAGTTTCGAGCGAACGTTAAAATTGCGCCCGAAAGATCCGGCAATTTGGCATAGTTACGGAATCGTACAAGGATTAGAACGAGATCGCGCTGCGGCATTAGAGAGTTTCGATCGGGCACTTGCCCTAGATCGGGATTTTTATCAGGCTTGGTACGAGCGCGGTAACGCACTTTCCGAGCTGAAAAGATATGAATATGCGATCGCTAATTACGAGCGGGCGATCGCCATCGCCCCCGATTTTTATCCAGCCATTCAGGGCAAAGGGCAATCGCTATTTAAACTCAACCGCTATGCAGAGGCAATCGAGAGTTACGATTTGGCTCTAGCAGAGGCACCGGATAGTTTTGATGGTTGGTACCAGCGGGGCTATGCCTGCTCGCATTTAGAGCAGTGGGAAGCCGCACTATACAGCTACGATCGCGCTCTCAATATCAATGCCGATGCGGCTAAAGTGTGGTATTTCAAGGGCAAAACGCTGCTCAAACTCCAACACTATCCCGAAGCCTTAATCGTTTACGATCGATCGCTAGAACTGAATCCTGGCGATTATCACAGTTGGAACGATCGCGGGCTGATCTTAGCTCATTTAGATCGTTCTGCTGATGCGATCGCCAGTTACCGCCGCGCGATTCAACTCCAAGCCGATTACCATCCCGCTTGGCACAATTTAGGTAAAGAATTAACTCAAATCGGTAATCCCGAAGCCGCGCTATTCGCTTACGATCGGGCGATCGAATTTCACCCCCAAGATCCCGATACCTGGTACGGGCTAGGGAATCTGTTGTGGGAATTAAATCGCTGGCAAGAAGCTGTCTACGCCTACCAACAAGTTACCAATCTCCAACCCGATCGGCCCCAAGCTTGGTATCGTCAAGCTAAGGCTCTCCAACAACTTCAACAATGGGAGCCAGCCGCCACTTGTTACGAACGCGTCGAGGCATTAACCACCCCCAGCTACGATCTGTGCTACAGTCACGGGCGCGTTTTGGCGCAGCTCCTTCGGTGGGAAGCAGCGATCGCGCAGTACGATCTCGCGCTCCAATTTGATGAAAACGAAGCCGCCTGGTATGCTAAAGGTTTAGCCTGTGCCCAGCTCTATCGCTGGGAAGCGGCGAATAGTTGCTACGAACGCGCCTTGAGCCTAGATCCGCAAAATCAAGCGATTCTCTACAACCAAAGCCAAGTTCAGGCGGCAAAAGGTGAATGGGAAACCGCCGCCATCGTCTGCGCTCAAGCGATCGCCATCGATACCGACAATCCCGAAATTTGGGAACAGCACGGCAGAATCTCGATTGAACTGGGCGACTTTAGTAAAGCAATTGCCAGCTTACAAACTGCCACCAGCCTCCAGCCAGATCGGGCGACGAGCTGGCATTTATTGGGGCAGGCTCTCTACCATCAAGGCGAATTTATCGCCGCTTTAAGTGCCTATCGGCAGGCACTAGAACTAGCACCCACCGCCCAAACGTGGTACGATCGCGGTTACTTATTAGCCAACTTAGAACGCTGGACGGATGCACTGACTAGTTACGATCGGGCGATCTATTGCGACCCCAAATTTGCCCTCGCCTGGTATCAACGCGGACAAGCGCAGTTTCAGCTCGATGTAAAGCCTACTGAAAATCTTTACAACTACCAACGCTGTCTGGAACTAGATCCCAACTACGCACCAGCCTGGTATCAGCATGGCAATCTCCTATTTCAATTAGGGCAGTTAGAAAAATCGCTCGTTAGCTACCAACGCGCTCTGGCTCTCAAACCAGAAGACTACTACGCGTGGAACAATCATGGGAACGTGATGGGATCGCTCAAACGTTATGAAGAAGCGATCGTCAGTTACGACAAAGCCATCGAACTGCAACCTCAGTTTTATCAAAGTTGGCACAATCGCGGTAAAGCCTTATTTCAACTCCACCGCTACGAAGAAGCTGCCACTGCTCACGATCGCAGCCTCCAAATTCACCCCCACGATGCCCATGCTTGGAATGGGAAAGGCATGGCACTGCAACATCAAGGCTGTTGGCAAGCAGCTCTTACCTGTTACGAGCAAAGTATCGAGATCGATAAACTCGATCCGCTCGCTTGGCTCAATCGGGGCATCGTCCTGTTTCACCTTCAGAAATATGAAGATGCGATCGCCTGTTATGACAACTGTGCGATCCTCAATCCCGACGATCGACAAGCCTACCACTATCGTGGTAACGCTCTGCTCGAACTCGGTCGGTGGGAATCTGCTGTGGCGAGCTTCGATCGCGCCCTCACCCTCGCTCCCAACCTCGATCGCGCCTGGAATAGTCGCGGTAGTGCCTTATTTCAACTCGGTAACCTCGAAGGTGCCCTCCACAGTTACCGCCAAGCCACCAAGGTTGCCCCTCAAGACCCCACGGGCTGGAATAACCAGGGCACCATTCATCTCAACCTCCAGCATTATGCTGAGGCTCTCCAGTGCTATCAAGCCAGCCTCAACCTGCACGATCGCGATCCACAGATTTGGTATCGACAGGCGATCGCCCAGCAAGCTTTAGGACAGCTAGATGAAGCGATTGTCAGTCTCGATCGATCGATCGAAATCGATGCTAAAGCTACCCATGCTTGGTACCGTCGGGGGAATATTCATTTCCTCCAGCGGGAATTTGTCAAGGCTTGTGCCGATTATGAAGTTACGCTCAATCTCGATCCCAATCTGGCAGAAGCTTGGAATAGTCGCGGTAATTGCCTGATCGAGATCGATCGACTCGATAATGCTTTATTTAGCCTCGAACAAGCCATTAAAATTGAACCAGAGCGTCCGGAGTTCTGGTTTAATAAGGGCAGAGTTCAAAGCAGTCTCCGCCAGTGGGAACAAGCCGAGCAATCGTACCAGCAAGCACGGAGTCTCACTCAGCCAGACTGGTAAATTTTAGCCGCCAGCAGCAAAGGTGAGCATAATTGTCACTGATAGTAGCAAACCTGGGCAGAGCAATACGACTAATAGCAGTAAATCTTGGGTTTCCATATATGTTTGGCGGGTAAAAACAGCAGTTCGGGTCGATCGGACTAGCTTCTAATTTAATAGCGATCTTCAAAATTAGAACGTAAATCATACGATTTCTTAATAGTCATCAAAGTTCTAACCTGAGATAATTTTAGACTGTGTGATGAGCAGGAACGAGTCAATGCAAGCAAATCGTCAAACTTCGCAGTCGTCGAGTCTAGATTTCCACTGCTTTTTTAGCCGATCGGATCTTTTAGGTTCGATCGCCTTTTTTTGTTGACGATCGCTAATAAACTCGCTAAATTTAAATTAGAGTTTAAGCACTAAATCATGTCCAGACCAGCATTAAATAAAATTGGATTAGGTGGCTACAGAGTCAAACCAGAGACGCTTGAAAAGCTGAAATCAATATCGATAGAAGCAGGATACATACATGGCAATGGTGCAGCAATCGGACAGTTTTTAGATGCGATCGCCCAAATTAACCCGATCGTCCTCATCGAGCTTACAAAAAGTAGTCAAACTATTGACGAATAAGCTTGTAAAACTTATAATAGAATTACATCTAAACAAGTGCATTCACCCAATGTCAGAATTACAACAAGTCTTGGATTCGATCGACGAACTCAAAGCCGAGTTCAGGGCTTGTGAAACTAGGCTAGAAACCAAAATCGATACTTTTAACGAGAAATTCGATAACTACCAAAAAGCTACTCAGTCGATAGTAAATCTAGCATTCGGATTAATTGCATCTGCAACAATCGTTACTGTTGTATCTAACGTATTCCAATGCTAAGAACCTGAATTTCTAACAGCTACCCTTTCGCGATCGAGCGACAAATATTAGACCTGCTGCGAAAGTAGGAATACAATCTTTTTAAGCATTGTTAATTTGGGTTTGCATATTCCGATCGAATCGAGCCTAAAATCTTTCTCCCAGTCCGAACTGAATTCGGGTTTCACTGCGATCGTTAATGGCATAATCGAGACGTAATGGGCCGATCGGCGATTGAAAACGCACCCCAGCACCGTAGCCAAAGCCGCTCCCAGGTTTGCTCCGCGCGCCAGCCGGATTTCCTGGAACGCTGGTTCCCGTGCCTAAATCGCTACCATAGTCGGCAAATACACCCAAACCAAAGAACGAGACAACTGGGAATCGATATTCGGCAGTAGCTTGAATATAGCTGCGTCCCGAACCCACATCGCCATCTTCATAACCCCGCACGCCCGACGAGCCGCCCAAACTAAAGGCTTCATAGGGTGGCAAATCGCCTAAAATCGTTCCACCTTGCAGATTGAACAGCAGCGATTGACTCCCTGGTGTAAAGTTGGTCAATTTCACTGGTACGTATTGAGTAAAACTAGCTTTGGCTTTAGTCATATTAATACTTCCCAATCCTACGGGAATCGATCGATCTACACCCAATTTGAGCAGCGAACCTTGAGTCGGATCGGAAAAACTATCCCGCGCATCTTGAGTCAATCCCAACTGGAGCATCAATAAATCGTCTTGTCCGGTTTTACTAAAGCTCAAATCGTTACCACCCGAATCTTTAGAAACGATTGCGCCACCATTAACATCTCGCGTCGAAACTCGTTGATATTGCACCCCCACCGAAGCGCGCCAACCGCTGTCATTAAAAGGATTGCCATCGAGCGGACGACTGAACGTAATTCCACCGCCAGTTCTGAGAATCGTCGGCGTATCGTTGACAGTCCCCGGTACGAATAGCGGCGTTTCACCACCACCAAAAACGAAAGATGTCGATCGACGGGCGAAGGCATTGACAGTATAAGATGTGCGATTGGGATCGGTAGCAATCCAGGGATCGGTAAAGCTCAGATCGCCTAATAACCCTGTCGTACCTTGTTGAACGTTCGCACCTAATGTTTGCGCGTTACCCCCAACATTGAGTTGGCTATAGTTGAGGCTGGCAAAAAAACCATTTACAGAACCATAGCCGACATTTGGCACGATCGAGAAGTTTTTACCCCGCTCGATGACATCATACTGAAGGATTACTTTTGCCGGATCGGTACCTGGCGCGAACGAAATCCGCACATCGTCGAATAAACCCAAGCCATAAATTCGCCGCAAATCTTTTTCCACAGCAGCCCGGTTGAAAATTTTCCCCGATTTTAATTGCGCCTCGCGGGTGATAATAAATGGTCGAGTTTCACCTGTAATCGGTTTTTTATTCTCATCTTCAGCCTCACCCTTTTTATTCAAGAATCGCACCCGTACGTCTTCGATTTGCCCTTCAGCGATGACTAAAGTTAGTTTGCCATCGCCATTAAGTTCTTCGACATCGACGACTTGAGCGAGGTTATAGCCCTGTTTCTGGTAAAGCTGATTCAACTTGTCGATCGCGGCTTTAAGTTCGATCGAATTCAACCGTTTACCATATTGAGGTTTGAATATTTCATCGATCGCCGCAGCAGTTAAAACGCTACTACTAGCCGCTGGCAGCGTCTTAATCTGGACTCGATCGAGCGTGCCGTAGAGTTTGACTACAAAGCTAATTATCACGCCTTTAGCTGTATCTGTGGGCACGATTTCGACGGTTGCAAAATCACCTAATGCCTTAACTGCATTCAGGTTTTGTTCTAATTGAGCGCGATCGGTTTTTTGTCCGGTTTTAATCGTGAGTACTTGCCGAATTTTGGACTCTAATTCTGGGGCGAGTCGATCTCGATCTGTTGTAATGATAATCTCAGAAACGATAACTTGTTTTTCGGCACTCGCAGGAGAGTCAGTAGCCGGATTAGTAACGGGTTGCGGTTTTTGGCGATTGGCTGGCTGGGAAGATTTACGTCTCGATTTAGCGACGATATTTGGCTTGTTTCGATCGTTGGTAATATTTAAAGAACTAGCTAAATTTGCTCGATCTACTAATCGATCGCTTTTTATGGTTTCTGCACGAGTAGAGATGGTAGTTGTAATTTGAAAGATGGCGGTGAGTGCGATCGTGAAGAGTAATTTTAAACGCATAGTTAGTGAAAATATTTTAAAGTGGTGAGGAGCGATCGGGTAATAGGTAAAATTAAGGTACTTTTTCCATTAAGAAAAAATCTGGTATCTCTTCAGCAACAATAAACTCCAAATGTTCGTAGAATTTTTTGGCGGGATTGATTGCCATTACCCGCAGCCGAATGGGAATGCTCGATCGATCTGCTTCAGCAATGAGTTGGTTAATTAATGCACTACCAATACCTAACCGTTGATATTTGGGTAAGAGATAGATTTGTTCGAGTTCGATATATGTCGAAAATCTAGCAACCCGCAGTACGCCCACAGATATATTATCGATCTCAATGACTTGAGAATTAGGCGATCTGCTATGTAAGTGAGATTCGGCTCGTACTCGTACTTCGTCCCATCGACCCCAAGTAGCAATGATAAATTCACGCATTGTCAGATCGATAACACTATAAAATAATGTTGCATCATTTGAGTTAGCGGGACGAAGTGTGAAATTTTGGCTATCTTTCATTATGATGGATCTATTCTTTCCATTTATGTTAAATCGATAAATGTTTGACATAGGCAATATTGGTATAAAGCCGATCGAATCCGACTGATTCGTACAACTTTCTCGCTCCAAACGGATTTTCTGAATCAACTCCAATTTTAGCAATAGTCATATTTAAAGCCTTGAGCCGATCTAAACTATGCAACAACATTGCTCTTGCCAATCCTTGCTGTCGAAAATCTGGACTGGTGCATAAAAGTGCGATCCAACCTTCTTGTCTGCCGATAAATAGATTATGTTCCCGATTAATCGTACAATAACAAATAGCAGCAAACTTACCTTCACGATCGATAGCTACTAAATCTAATTCTGGCAAGTATTCTGGGTTGTCCAATCGAGATTTGTAGCTTTCGATAGTTAGGGGATGATAGTTCCACGTATTGATAAAACATCGATTGTGGAGATCTACCCATGAGTGTGCTTCTCGATCTGCATCGACAGCACGAATAGTGAAGCCTGCTGGTAATTGCGGTTTGGGAATTTCTTGAGTTAGAGGTTGAGATAAAAACCAAAAATTACGGTCTTCTTTAAATCCATGACGGTTCAAAATAGCGATGCGTTCCGTTCGACTATCCCGACTCCAGGTGAATAATTTCGGCTGTCCCTGACGCTCCCTACCGACTTCTTGCATCTGGGTTTCTGCCCATTCAATAATTTGCCGATCTAAATCGCCACCGCGCGCGATCGGATGAACTACAAACCACAAAGTCCCATCGGCGAGATTGCCTGGAGTAGGCTCGTCGATCGATAATTCTCCAAACCCCATTAATTGCCCATTAGCATCTTCCCACAGGCTCAAATCGCGCTCTCGATCGATTGTCGGATATGCTAATTCTAATCGCAGTTGAGCGATCGAAATCGATAATTCTAAATTATCGACTTTCTCACAAGCATCGAATAAATCTACAAGTAATTGGAGATCTGAATCACCTCGATAAGAGCGCATTATGGTTGATGAATTTTCCATACTTATTTACACTCCCAATTTAATAACATGCCATCGACATTACTAAGCTAGCAATCCTCGATCCCAAATTGCCACATCATAAAAGCGAACATATCGGCACGTTCCTGAATTAGCTGGGTTTTAGTCGAACCAATGCCATGCCCTGCTTCATAATCCATCCGCAGCAACACGGGTTTACCACTTGCCGATGCGGCTTGCACTCTGGCAGCAAACTTGGCAGATTGCCACGGCTCGACACGCGGATCGGTAATACCATGAGTAATCAACATCGCTGGATAATCGACCCCATCACGAACATGTAAAAATGAATCCATTGCGTAGAGTGCCTGAAAACCTGATTCAGTCTCACAACTGCCAAATTCAGGGGTATTATTCACACCATTTGGTGTTGTTTCAAATCGGACTTGGTTGAGACAGCCGACGCGAGGAATTGCCACCGCAAATAGATCGGGACGCTCGGTAATCGCTCTCCCGATTAAAATCCCACCTGCACTTGCGCCTTCACCTGCTAGTTTGGCTGGAGAAGTATATTTTTGCTCGATCAGATATTCGGCACAGGCAATAAAATCTTTCCAGGTATTCGGCTTAGTTTGTTGAAATCCAGCACGATACCACTCTTCACCATTTTCACCGCCCCCGCGCACATGAGCGATCGCAAATACACCCCCGCGCTCGTACCAAACAGATTGAGTCTGTAGATAAAAGGGATCGAAGGAATAACCATAAGCACCATAGCCCATCAACAAACATGGATTTGCACCATCTAATTTCATCCCTTGTTTGTGAATGATTGACAGCGGTATCATCACACCATCGTGGGATTTTACCGTTACTTCTGTCGCAACTAAATCCTCAGGAGCATCATATTTACCTTTAGGTTGCAATTCTAAATCGGTAAATAAACTGGTGGCGGGATTGTATTCATAATGGCTTTCACATTTTGTCCAAGTTTTGATACTGATGATAACTCCATCTGCGCGAGGATCGTTTGTCAGGAAATTGATAGCTCCATCAGACGGCGGGTTTAGGTGCTGTATTTTGCCATCATAAGTAATCCGAATTAACTTGCCGATGCCGTTTTCTGTGACGATCGCATACAGCGCATTATTAGCTGCAAATAGATCTTTGACGATCGAATCACTTTCCGCCAACACAGTTTTAGCAGCAGCTAGATCGGGATTAGCCAATGATGTTTTGATAATCTTGAAACGAGCGGCATTCTTAGAAGTTCGTAAATATAGATCTGCTCCATGTGCCGTAAAACTCCTGACTTCATCAGCAGCATCACAAATTTTGATCCATTTTGGAGTATCCTGGCTGAGTGAATCGATCGTGGACACATAAGCATCGATATTTAGCTGTGTCCCATTGAAGATCACAGCGATCGCATAGTCAGATGATACGTGGGTTATACATGGCCAAACATATGGCGGTAGGTTTTCCACTGGTGCAATTCCCTGCTGGAGGATAACTTTATCCTGTTCTAGATCTGTGCCCAGTTGATGCCAATAGGTTTGACTGTTTTGATATTTGTCGATCTCTGCCATCCCTGCTGTCATCTCTTGGAGTCGATGATAGAAAAACGACTGATTATCGGGCAACCAACAAGTTGATTCCGGTGTCCGCGAAATCGGTACATCGATGTTCTGTAACGTTTGAGTGTCCAGCACATAGAGCGAGGCATCTTCCGAGCCGTTGGCGGAAACTAAGTAGATAACATATTTCCCATCTCCTGATGGGTTGAATTCATTAATAGCATGGGTATTACCAGTCTCTTGCCGAAATCTATCGGGATCTACCAACAGAATTTCTGGACTATCCAGACTCGATCGCATGTAGAGTTTCGATGTCTCACTTTGGATATCGATCTTCCGGTAGAAGATTTTGCCATTGACTAGACGAAAGACTCCAGATACTTTAGCAGAAACCGAACTATCTAATTCCACCATTCGATCGAAAAAAGCCTTGCGTTCAGGTAGTTGTGAGAGGGTCTCGATCGTAAAATCGGCTTGTGCTTTCACCCACTGTTGTACTGTCGGATCGTTAAAATTTTCCATGTAGCGATAGTTGTCTACTACATCTGTGCCAAAGTAGTTATCAGTAACGGGTTTGATGGATGCGATCGGTTTGATATTGATTTCAGTCATATTAGATTTCTCGATAAAATTAATTTGTAAAAAGATTTTATTTGGTGAGTAGATTTGAATTAGTCAATTTCAGCAATTAGCATCAGTAGTTTTTGAGTGATATTAATATCGATACTTGCCATCAGATTAGCCACTTTGTCCGATTAATGAGCCAATTATGTCCAATTACGTCCGATTATGTCCGATTAAACTGGGTGACATATCCCCGACTTCTCGGAGAAGTCGGGGATATCGCAGGAATATCGCAGGTAGCTGTATTTACTTGAGATTGGGACAGTTTGCTAGTACTTTCTGAAGCTCGGCGGGTGCTTGCTGGCGCGAAACCTTGGTAGTAGGACAACCCATTTTGTAGTTTTCAATCGATCCATCTGGCTTAAAATTAATAGTTACAGGTGCCGAACCGCGCTCAAAGATGCCCACATAGTCAGTTGCATCTATCTTCTGAACTTTTTGATAATCCCCCAGCCATTGCTTGAGACTAGTCAGGATCGGGCTATTTTCGCCGTTAGCACGGGTGTTTGTTTTGAAAGATTTATCGAGTGCAGCTTGAGCCGATGCTTGCGCTTGTGCTGTTGGTGCTGGTTTATTTTTCTCGCTAATATCCACACCCGCAATTCTGCCGCTGTTATCCATTGCTAGCTTGACAATTACATCATCGGGCTTGGCACGCTCGAAGATAATTCGATATTTGCTATTACCGATCGACTGAACCGATCTATACTTGCCATACCTAAATCGTCCGATCTTCATCGTGATATCCCGCTGGATTTGCAGCGCATTCACATCCGAATTTTTATCCACCGCTTTGAGAAAGTCAGGTGTAAACCAACTCGCATCCAATTTTTCAGCAACTATCAGCCGCTCTAGTGCAGATGCGGGGGAGATAATTCGATTGGTAGGAGATTCCTTGACGATGTTCGATTGCTTGGGTTTAGCGACGGCTGACGGCGGCGTTGTCATCCAGATCGAAGCAGTAATGACCAATAAATAGGCTAGATAACTTTTCATGCCTTCACCTCTGTAGAAACTTCCGCATATCTTTAAATCTGCTGAAGCATCGAATTTAATGCTACCGGAACGCAGACATAGTAAAGATTAACCTAAAACCCAGATGTCTGAGTACTACCTAAGGTCATAGAAAATATTACTAAAGTCATATCGATCGGGATCGCGATCGAACTAAAATCGGATCGAACGTCAATCGATCGATTGCTGATGATAACCTTACCCTCTATTTCACCAACTACCCGTCGATCGCTATTAATCGTCGAGATGTGTGTTTTATTCGTTAGTACATGGTTTAATTTGAACGATCCAGAGTTACGAAAATCGTTACCGAATATTATCAATATTGTTCTATCGATAATTGCGATTTCGCCTCTAATCGCAATTTTGCCTATGAATCGCCCACTCTGGCAACGGCGAGTTTATTTCCTCATCTCAATTATTATCTTTGCTACTGCTAATCATCTGAAGGTACCTATATATACTCTAAATTTAGTATTTCTTTTAAAGGGTTGTCTGTTATTGCCACGCCGAGAAGTAATTGCGATCGCGGCTATTTCAATGGTTCTAGGTGTCACTAGTTTTAGTGTGCGTGCGCCAGAAATATTCGAGTCAATTCGGAATCGAGACATTGAGGCTTATTTGAATGTACCCAGAATTATCACTAACATCGTGATGGGCGATCTGTCTAATTGCGTCTTTGTATTGCTATTTGGTAATATTTGGGTCGAAGAACAAAAGTCTCGCCAAAAAGCCGAACGTCTGACTCAACAAGTAGAAACATTAGCCACAGACTTAGAACGCAATCGCATCGCCAGAGATATTCACGATACTTTAGGACATTCACTGACTTCATTAGATGTCCAAATCGAACTCGCTCAAAGGTTGCAAGCAACAGAACCAGCACGAGCGCAACAATCGATCGATCTTGCTAAGAAACTTAGCTCTCAAGCGATCGATAACGTCCGTCAAGCCTTGGGAACGATGAAGCGATCGAATTTTGACCTCAAGGAGGCAATTGTCGCCTTAGCGGAGCAAAACCAGCCATTTCAAATTATCGTCAATCTCCAATTTCCCCAGCTATCGCTCCAGTCGAGCTATCAACTTTATTGTATCGTGCAAGAGTCGCTAACTAATATCCAAAAGCACGCTCAAGCCGATCGGGTGACGATCGAGAGTAAAATTGTTAATAATGGTACTGTATTACAAATCTGCGATAATGGTAACGGATTCAGTCTAGATCGACCCCACCCCGGATTTGGCTTGAGAAATATGAAAGAACGCGTGCAATGTTTGGGTGGCGAATTTCATATCACCAGTAAAGACGGACAAGGTACGCAAATTAAAATATTTGTACCTGCATCCAGCTAAAATTGTCGATTACCGACCGTAGGCTTCTCTTCTCTCCGAGACGCGAAGCTGAACGCCAACGAGTAACTATAATTTTCTAGCACTGCATATATACCCAATAGCCATGAAACTCGAAAAATTATACAAACTCAAAGAAAAGCTCCAAAAAGAGACAGATCTCTCTAAAATTTGGTTGTATTATATGGATGAATTTGGCGATATTCCAGAATTTAGCGATCTCGGCGAGCCAGTTCGACAAGACTTTCTCTTGACTGTCATCACACAGGTATGTCAACAAATCTTCGGCAAACCTACCAATATCGATAATATTTTGACAATTTATATTAAAGAATATCAATTTTATCATGCACCTTTCTTGGCAAGTAACCATATTGGTGGAGTAATTTTCTTTGAGGATATTAACACTGGTTTAATAGCAGTTACATCCGCTGCTAGTAAAATAGCAAAATACTCACGATTTACAGGAATAGCTAAGTCCGATCGACACGATCGTAATTAATTTCTTGTGCTTAATATGAAGTAGCTTAATTATCGATCGACATCGCCGCTATTGTCAATTATTAAATAATTCATGATTCGCTTATTATTGGTTGACGATCTAGTTATTTTTAGGCAAGGATTAGCCGCATTAATTAATCTCGAACCAGATATCGAAGTTGTCGGGGAAGCTGGCAATGGGGAAGAGGCAATTTTGCTCGCCCAAACACTTCGCCCCGATGCGATCTTAATGGATGTGCGGATGCCAATTTGTAATGGAGTCGAAGCCACCAAAGTCATCCATCAGCGATTTCCGTGGATTCGGATTATGGTATTGACGACTTTTAATGAAGATGAATATATTTGTCAATCGCTTCAAAATGGAGCGTTAGGTTATATCCTTAAAAGTACGCCATCTCAACAATTAGCTACTGCTATTCGCAGTTTAGATCGCGGATTCGGTCAATTAGATCCAGCCATCGCCCTCAAGGTATTCGCACGCATACCCGAACCTATCGTTACACCTTCGTCAACATTAGCAGTTTTAGAACAATTCAATCATAGCGAAATTGAAATTCTTAAACATATTGGTAAAGGCAAAAGCAACCGCGAAATTGCGATCGATCTCCATCTCAGCGAAGGTACCGTCAAAAATTATGTTACCAATATTCTTACCTGTCTAAATTTACGCGACAGGCTGCAAGTAGCACTCTGGGTAGCGCAGAATTTCACCGATTCATCTCCTGAAATATAGGGTAGGGGCAATTCATGAAGCGGCTTGCGCTCGTCGGGTTCCCCGACGGTTTAGCAAGACAAGACATTGCCCTACCCTATATTTCAGATCGCAATTCAGCACCGCTCAATTCTCTTTACAATAAAATCTATCCACTATTCACTATCCACTAACTTATGATACCTAGAAACTTCCGACTAATTACCATTCCCGTCAGCCATTACAGCGAAAAAGCTCGGTGGGGACTAGATTACTTACAAATTCCTTTTAAAGAATTGGCACACATGCCACCATTTCATCGGGGAGCCACGAAAAAGTATGGTGGAACTACCGTTCCCGTATTAGTAACAGAGACAGGTGCGGCGACTGATTCTACCGATATATTACGCTATTTAGACAGACTTTATCCAGAGCAACTATATCCGATCGATCCACAATTGCAGTTACTCAGTACGGAACTAGAGATATTATTTAATAACACATTGGGCGTACATACTCGCCGCTGGGGATATTCTTATATTGCCACGTCTGAATTACTCTATCCGCGTTGGACATTGGGCGTGCCATTTTGGGAAAAGTTATTATTTCCAGTTATCTTTCCCAGAGTAGGCGCGATTCTCAAGCAGAATTTTGATATTACCGCAACATCCGGTGCGGAATCTTATCGAGAAATAGAGATTGTATTCGATCGAGTCGATGGATTGCTAGCAGATGGACGTAAATACTTATTAGGAGAGCGATTTTCAGCGATCGATATTACTTTTGCCGCACTAGCCGCACCAATCCTTCAGCCTCCAGAACACCATATTTCGCCCGCTCCGCTGGAGTCTTTACCCACTCAGATGCAAACTGATATCCGCACCGCTCAAGGCACCTCAGCGGGCAAATTTGGGCTGCGAATGTATCGCGAACATCGCTCTAATTCGGTAGAATCGAATGCGATCGTAAATCTTAGCAATTAGGTCGGAATAATCTTACCCGATCGGACTTGGAGAATTTGTGATGAGTTTAACCATTTGGCATCAAAGGCACCTAAATGGGTGGTGGTGATTAATGTTTGAAAGCGATCTTCAATCACACTAAGCAGTTGATTCTGACGAGTTAAATCGAGTTCGGCTAAGACATCATCGAGCAGCAATAATGGTGGTTCGCCAACGATTTGTTCGATTAATTCTAGCTCGGCTAATTTCAGTGCTAAAACAAGGGTGCGCTGTTGCCCTTGCGAACCGTACGCTTTAGCCGGGGTATCATTAATTGTGAGTTCTATTTCATCCCGATGGGGGCCGACTAATGTATTACCTAAACTTTGCTCGGCAATAAAACGTAGCTGCAATCGATCGCTAAATGCCTGATAGATTGATTCGGGTGTGTTTTCTAAAGCGTTTATATTAGGTGCATAATTAATTTTTAGATTTTCGGTATTCTTACTAATTTTAGTATGCCAGGTACTAGCAATTGGTGTCAATCGATCGATAATTCTCATCCGTCGCCTAATTACTTTAGTACCAGTAATAATTAATTGATGGTTCCATGATTCTAATTCGGCGGGATCTAAAGATCTTTGCTCTGCTTGTTTGAGTAAACTATTCCGTTGTTTTACTACTCGCTGGTATTCATGCAAAATATGTGCGTAGACTGGCTCAATTTGAAATAATAATGCATCGATCCAATGGCGGCGAGTCTCTGGATTACCCCGAACTAAATCTAGATCTAATGCTGAAAATTCGACAGCATTTAAGATACCTAAAAAATCGAGCTGTCGTTTGAGATTTTCGCGGTTGACAATTGCAGTTCGCCTACCTTTATCTCTTAATAATAAAGCCAGATCGATCTCGCCATGTTTGCGCGTTAATTGCGCAGTAATTTTACTTTCGGTTTCTCCTGTCAATACTAAATCTCGATCTCGTGTGACTCGATGGCTTTTAAGTGTAGATAATAATTCTACTGCTTCTAAAAGATTAGATTTACCCTGAGCATTATCTCCAAGTAAAATAGTTTTAGGGGCAGAAAAAACAATTTCCTGTTCCTGATAGTTCCGAAAATTACGCAGATGAAGACGATTTAAAAACACGGATTGGGAGATAGGGGAGATTGCAATACGGTTCGGTTATTCAGCGACTGAAGTCGCCGCTGGTGATGCAAAGTCCGCCTACGCGGACTAAGATGAGACATGTAAATTAAAAAGTAACAAAAATATTATAGCAATCCTAAATGAGTTTATCATTTTATAGTACTTATGTTTAAAGCTCAATCTGTTGATACACAACTGATAGAGCAATTTATCTAATAATTTTTTGTACTACAAACGAAGTTTATCAATTAGGATCGCTATATCTATTTCTTGACTAACTGTGGAAATTTTTTGCATAAAGCAGTAAATAATGGTGAGGGTTTACTGTCTTGCAATCTATCTCCCTGTTGCCAATTAAATCGGTTCCATAAAAAGGGAGCTTCTTTTTCT
>NZ_JANPLS010000511.1:0-2428 GCF_031422475.1 Chamaesiphon sp. VAR_48_metabat_403 | reverse complement strand
GGTGCAGATGGAGCTTATGCCAGCAAGCAAGATCTCCGCAATTTAGAACATGTGATGTCTTCTTGGTCGGAGCGCAAAGAAGCTTATTTGGCGATCGAAGCTAACGAAAAATCGATTATAGATCGAGCACTCGCAGCGATCCAAAATGATAAGATTTTTTCCGATACCAATCGCATCGATCCAGCAATGCTCGAACGTTGCTGCCGCGATATGACTTTAACACTCAGATGTTATGCATTAGGAATGCTGCTACAAGATGAGGAAATGTTAAAAGATAGATTTATCTATTGGCAGAAAAACATCTTACAAGCGATGGGTTTGAGTAATTATCAAGGGACTAGATTCGTGTATGAATCGATTTGTATCGAGCTGCCCAGAGAACAGTCGAAATTATTTAAACCTTACTTTAAAGTCGGACAAGAAATGATTTCGTCGGAAACATCGGAATTAAATTAACCAGTAAATAGATCTCATCATCTGCCGATCGCTAGTCCCCATTTTCCTAATTATGAATGAATCTGCAATTCCGATTCCAACTAATTGTTTTAGCCCCAAAGGCTATATTAAATCGCAGCCAGCTACGGGATTATTAGCAACCCGATATGGCGATCGCTTAATTGCCGTCCCAGAAGTATTATTACGCAGTATTTCTAAAACCTTACGCGTAGAAACTGGCGAAGCTTCTTA
The DNA here is from genome assembly GCF_031422475.1 of Chamaesiphon sp. VAR_48_metabat_403. NCBI lineage: Bacteria > Bacillati > Cyanobacteriota > Cyanophyceae > Gomontiellales > Chamaesiphonaceae > Chamaesiphon > Chamaesiphon sp. VAR_48_metabat_403. The sequence continues at coordinate 1,741 of NZ_JANPLS010000511.1, read as the reverse complement.
TTTAGCTCTATATACTTTTGGCGATAGTTGGGGCAAAAGTTTTGGAGATCGGATGATTCAAGACACGATTAAATATTATCGTCAGCCGATTTTAGAAACGATCGCTAATGAATTTTTTGTCAATGTCCAATCGGCTTGGGCGGTACATGGTTTGGGTAAACCCTCGATCGATTTTAGCCGAGCCGAACGCGGATTAATAGTAGTCACGATCGCTAATTCGGGCATCGATAGCGGTAAAACTATCGACGATGTTTTTAGCTATCGTTCTTTTAGTCTCGAAGCTGGTTTTCTCGCAGGTTGGTTTTCTACCCTGACTGGTAATAAACTCCGCGCCTGTGCCAGTAATTGGCGCGAGGCACCAACCTCCATGCAGTTTCTCATCGGTAGCGTCTCCCACATCGAATCCATCGAACGTTCCCACCTCCAAGTCGGAATGCTCACACCTGAAATTCTCAACTCCTTGTAATCCCATTTTGGATTAACAGGAAACTCCTTACTCCTTACTCCCTACTCCCTACATGTCTGTAACCGTCCTATTTTTACCAGATCGAATCACCGCCACCGCCGAACCTGGCGAACCATTACTCGATGTCGCCAGTCGAGCTGGAATCTTGATTCCTACTTATTGCCTCAAAGGTGCTTGCATGGTCTGTAAAGTAGCAATTGAAGGACAAGAAAATCCCGTTCGTGCCTGTATTACAACCGTACCTGACGACGATTCATTAGCGATCGTGCATTGTTACCCCAAAGCCAATTTGAACTAGGATTAGGCGGCAGAACTCAGATTGCTAGTTACTTTCTTCTGGAAAGAAGAGTGGGAATAGGGAATAGGGGATAGGGAAATGCAAGTGTCCTACCTCCCACACCCCCCACACTCAAAAACTATAAGCAACTTGCGTTACTAGGCTAGCCGTCGCGATCGATAGTACAATGCGGATTAGTTTCCCTCCGATCGCAAGCTAGACTTTATGACTGGCAAACTGATAGTTTTAACCGGGCCGAGTGGAGTCGGGAAAGGCACGTTACTCAAAGCCTTATTAGAAAGACATCCAGAACTATATTTATCTGTCTCAGCTACCACCAGATCGCCCCGTGCAGGTGAGGTCGAGGGGGTTCACTACTATTTCTATCCTCGCAATCGATTTGAGGCGACGATCGCCGCAGGAGAGCTATTAGAGTGGGCTGAATTTGCAGGTAATTATTATGGTACGCCAATCGCGCCAGTCCGATCGGAGCTAGCTCTCGGTAAATCGATAATTCTAGAAATCGAACTCGCTGGAGCCAGACAAGTCGCGAAGATTTTTCCTGATGCGCTGCGGATTTTTATCCTCCCGCCCGATTTAACGACGCTCGAAACTCGGATTCGCGAACGCGGCACCGATAGCCCCGAAGCCATTCTCCGCCGTCTAGAGCAAGCACGAGTCGAAATCGCCGCGCAAGATGAGTTTAATTATCAAATTATCAATGATGATTTTGAGACGGCTTTAGCAGACTTAGACAAGCTTGTGACTGGTGTCTAGTAACCCAAGTTGCTAGTTATGGGTTTTTAGTGGGATGGGTGTTAGGTTTTAGCGAAAAGTGCGGTCTTGGGGTTTCCCCTGTCTTGTCTCACCCTTTTTGACGGGGAACCCGTCCAAAGGTGAGCCGCAAGTAGAGCACCTTTTCAAGACAGCTGTTAGGTTTTAGGTTTTGTCCCATCGCTAATACCCAATACCCAATACCCAAATCTTTAATCTTGGCG
>NZ_JANPLS010000510.1:0-6979 GCF_031422475.1 Chamaesiphon sp. VAR_48_metabat_403 | reverse complement strand
GTGTTTCGCCAATTGGTAGCAGGTTCGAGTCCCGCACTTTTAACAAAACCCTCCAGCCACAGAGGTTAAATTTAGGCACCTTACTTAGGATAAGGCGGCGCAAGCCGAACCAAGCCAAAGGTTAAATCAGGCACCTTCCTTCCACGAAGTTGGCGCAAGCCAAAAAACGGTACGAGAGCAATCTCAATATGGTTCGAGTCCATTTTTTCAACTCTGTAAGGTTGGCGTTTTGCCAAAATTTAGTCGCCTAGCGGCTGAATTTGGCAGCAGTTTGGTACTAGTGCGATCGCGTGCATCTTTTATTTGAGTATTTTCCTTCAGCTACTATTATTGGCGTTCCTGCGGGAACGATGGTATTAGTACGAACGATATATCTGCCGATCGAGAACACAGCTTTGTCTTAGGATAAAACTTGAATATCGATCTGTCTTAATCTAATTTTAGATAAACTTTTCGTCCGTCATCAGACTGTCTCAAACGCCAGCATTTGCGGGGTTAACATCAGCAAAAACTTCTAATTCTATTCTCCATCGTAGGTTGGGTAGAGCAAAGCGTTGGCGAAGCCTCTCCCTCAGGAGACAACCCAACAAATTATATGTTCAAGACTTTTTACATCAAACCTCACGAGCGAGGTTTCTTATATAACCAGAGCGACTTTAAGGCGATTTTATTGCCCGGTACGCATCGTTATTTCGGCTGGAATTGGAGCGTCAAAACTTACGATCTCAATCAGCCAGAAGCCCAGATCGAGCAATTAGAGCTGTTATTGCAAACCGATCGCGCTAAACTAGAGCAACATCTGACGATCGTCCAGACAGCGTTCGACAGAGTGGCATTACTCCAATTCAAGCAAAACTGGATCGTAGTTGCTCCCAACCAATTACGCACTTTTTGGAAAGGGTTTATTACCATCGATGTGCGGTACTTTAATCTTTCGGAAAGTATTGAATTACCAGCAGATTTAGTCGAAAAAACGCGGGGAATTGCCCTGAGTGGTATTAAAAAGTTCCAGGTATCCGAATCGGAAATCGGTTTAATGTACGTGCAGCATAATTTCGTGCGTCCATTAGGCACGGGTGAATATGCGTTTTGGTCGTCATCTAAAGATTTACAATTTAAAACCCTCAATCGGACGATCGCGAATCCCGCATTCCCCGATGAAGATGTTTTAATCGATCTCCATCCCGAATTTATTTCTGAATATTGCACCGTTGCTGAAACATTGGCACAACAAGTCGCCATCGTGCGCGATAAACAACAACCGATCGCCATTTTACCGCCCCACAGTCGCAAATTATTTTGGCAAGGCGTGACGGTAGAAACGATCGATATTAGTACCAATTCGCAACTTTCACCCCAATTAGTTGCCGAATTAGTATCGGGTAATGACAAAATTAAAAAGCTCGCCAGCGATGCCTTACACCTCCGGGAAGTGCCCGTGCAGCACTTAGGATTCTTGTATATCGATCGGGTATTTCAGAGCCAACTAGAGCCAGGAATCCATGCCTGGTGGACATTCAATCGATCGTTCGGATCGATCGCGATGGATATGCGCCTGCAAAATATGGAAGTTTCGGGACAAGATATTCTCACTAAAGATAAAGTCCCCGTGCGGCTCAATCTGACGGCTGGGTATCGGATTAGCAACCCGTTACAGGCGATGAATAACTTGGCAGATATCAACGGCTTTATCTATAAAGAGCTACAATTTGGCTTGCGGGGAGCCGTCGGCGAGCGAACTTTGGATGGATTGCTAGAAGATAAAGGCACGATCGATCGCGATATTGCCGAATATATCCGCGCTAAAACTGCCGAATATGGCATCTTGGTAGAATCCGTCGGCGTGAAAGATATTATCTTACCTGGAGAAATCAAAACCATCCTCAGTAAAGTAGTCGAAGCCGAGAAATCCGCTCAAGCGAATGTCGTGCGCCGTCGGGAAGAAACCGCCGCGACTCGGAGTATGCTCAATACTGCCAAAGTGATGGAAGAAAATCCCGTCGCGCTGAGATTGAAGGAGTTAGAAATCTTAGAACGGATTGCCGAAAAGATCGATCGCATTCAAGTCAATGGTGGTTTGGACAATATCTTAACCGATCTGATTAATATCAAGAAGTAATCTTTGAGGTTGGGTTACCCCTTAACAACCTCATAAAGGGGAGGGGGCTTTTCCGGCTCCCTCCCCTTTATAAGGGGAGGGCTGGGGTGGGGTAAACAACCTTCGCAACAACTCCAACAACTTGTGGATGCACAGTAGGGGCTGGGGTAAAAGACTACGCATCGTCGCCATTAGACTTTCGTATCCAAGGTACCTTTCCAAACGGGAATTTTTGCTAAGATTTCGATTGGTGCGATCGCAGCTTGGTTGAGATAAATCACAATTTAGTCAGTTCGATCGCTTTTTTAGAAATAATTATTCTAAGTTAGCCTCGAATGAAATATTTTCCTGATGAACATAGTTAAAAAAAATTGGCTCAGAATCGCTGCAATCGCACTTTTCCTAGCTATACTCTGTCTCTCACCATTACCCAGTTTTGCCAAAGTACTCACTCCTGACTGGAGCTATCAAGGCGAGACAAATCCTCAGAATTGGGGTAAACTGACGCGCGACTTTGCAACATGTGAAATCGGGAAAAAGCAATCGCCGATCGATATTGTTGGTGCGGTTAAAGGAAAACCAGTCCAAATGGTATTTAATTATCAAGCGTCGCCTGTAGAGATAGTTAATAACGGACATAGTATTCAAGTTAATTATGCACCGGGCGGGACGATCGATATCGATGGTACTGCATATTCGCTCCTGCAATTTCATTTTCATACCCCCAGCGAACACCAAATTGCTGGCAAAACTGCGGCGATGGAATTGCATCTGGTTCATCGTGATGCCGCAGGTAAATTAGCGGTAGTGGGCGTAATGATAAATGCAGGTAAAGAGAATCCTGCGATCGCTAAAATTTGGAATGCGATTCCGCCGACTGGTAAAACAAATCCGATCGATAGTGACAATTTCGATATTACTAATCTCTTACCATTGCATAAATCTTACTATAGTTATGCCGGATCGCTGACTACTCCGCCTTGTAGCGAGGGCGTTAACTGGGCTGTTTTGACAGAACCAATTACGGTTTCTCAAGCCCAGATTCGTAAATTTGAACAACTCTATCCGATCGATGCTCGTCCGGTTCAATTAACAAATACTAGAAAAATAGAATTACACGAAACCTTGTAAGCTAAACCGATCTTGCGATCTCATCTGAGATTTCTTGTCTCAAATTAGTCCGCGAAGGCGGACTTTGCATCACTAGCGGCGACTTCAGTCGCTGACTAACCAAGTCGTATTGCAAACCGATCGATTGATTTTTAAGAATTATTCTTTTAATAATCGATCGTATTTAAAACTTCGATCGCCTCGATAGCCAGTCAATTCACTCAATCGAGCGAGTGTTTTGACTCCAGCATCTAGTTTTCCCCGAATTTTCCAAGTGGGAAAGCCTTTAATTCCAGCTTTAGTGCAAACTTTTGGTTGCGGATTTTTACGAGCATCTTCAGCACATTCTACATGTTTGACGATCGACCAGGCTTTTTTGCCAAATAACTGTTTTTGTTCGTAGCAATGCGGACACCAATAGGCACCATACATCTTGACACCTCGATCGCTCAGATGCCTTGCCAAGCCAATTTCCGCAGTTCCAGATGTAGATGTAATTTTCCAGCCGACTCCTGGTGTAGGAGCTGTAACGGGTGAGAGCGAATCGATTTCTGCACCGATCTCTGGTTTGGTGGCGTTAGCAACAGGTAGATGAGCGGATGATAAATAAATTGTCAGATACATGGCTAGAACTGCGATCGATCCGACTAGCAATCTAGTATATTTTGAGATTGAAAAAAAGTAACGGCGCATATTCAGTAAGACCTTTTGTTGGCTGTTAACGACAGAATGCGGATTGCAGCAGTTTTATTTTTAAAAACCACCATCAGATTCAAGATCTGGAGATCGAGTGGACAGATCGATTTGGTTAATGATAATGTGTGACAGGATAGTGCAATCGACCCATTTATGGCAATAGTTTGGAGCAGCGAACAAATTGTAGCATTGGCACCGGACGCGGGATCGGTTAAAAATGGCAAAGCTTTAGCCACTGCTAGTAAGTGGCAGAATTTGGGCGGTACCGAGCGCGTTTTGTGGGGCGAATGTCAAGGGAGCGGGAAGAATCCCTATCAGGCTCAAATCGACCTCTCGGAGCCAGCTTTTAAATGTAGCTGTCCCAGCCGCAAGTTTCCGTGCAAACATGGATTGGGTTTATTTTTGCTCCATACCAGCCACACGAATTTATTTACGCAAGCTGCACCGCCAACTTGGGTGCAAGATCGGATCGATAAACGATCGCAAACCGCGCAAAAGAAGGAAGAGAAGCAAAAGGCACCTGTCGATGAGGTGGCTCAAGCCAAACGCCAGCAAAAACGATCGGATAAAGTTGGCGCGGGGATTGCCGATTTAGATTTGTGGCTGCAAGATTTAATGAGCGCGGGATTGGCTGAAGCACAGGCGCAGTCTTATAGTTTTTGGGATGGCATGGCGGCGCGATTGGTAGATGCTCAAGCCCCAGGTTTAGCCCGACGGGTGCGACAATTAGCCGGGGTAGCCAATAGTGGTGCGGCGGATTGGGCGAGTCAGTTACTTATCGATCTCAGTCAGATTCATCTGATTATTCAGGGCTACCAGCGTCAGGAAAGCCTCTCGCCTGAGCTAGCGGCAGAAATCAGAACGCAGATAGGTTGGACGACTTCTCAGGACGATTTGCTAGGGCTATTGCAACGCGAGGAAATTACCAGCCACCAAGATGATTGGTTGGTGATGGGCAAAAGCTTGAGTCTCGATCCTACCAGCAATCTGCAAACTCAGCGAATCTGGCTGCGTGGTCAAAATAGCGATCGCGATGCCTTAATTCTCAATTTTGCCGTTCGCAACCAACCGTTAGATGTAAGCTGGTTGCCCGGTTCCCTAGTACCCGCAGGAGCGATCTTTTTCCCTAGCAGTTACCCGCTCAGAGCGATCGCGATCGAGCGGCAAGATGCCCGACAGCCAGCAACCATCGCGGGAGATGCGACAATCGAACTAGCGATCGATCGTTATCGGCAAGGATTAATTCAAAACCCTTGGCTGGAGGCATTTCCACTCTTCATGCAAGATGTCATACCCAGTTATTACGATGGCAATTGGTCGATCGTAGATCGAGATAATAACTATTTACCGTTACAAATAACCGATCTCGTCGGTTGGCAAATTTTAGCATCGAGCGGGGGTCATCCGCTAACTTTGATGGGAGAATGGAACGGGCACAAATTACGACCGTTAGGTATTTGGCACGATCGCAATTTTTGGCAAGCTAATACTGGGGAGGTGTGGTGATGAATGCTTGGGAAACTCTAGTTGCGAGTGCATTGGTAGGAACTATCCGACAGGAACCGACAATCGATCTGACACATCCAGCTCTGCGCGATTATTCAGAACGATTAACCAGTCAATCGGCGACACTCCGCATCCTCAGCGCGGCGGGATTACTGGCTACTTATGAATCTGTCGGCAACAGCCCAGCATCAGCAACCGCACCATTATTAACCCCCGCCGCTGCGGATACATTAACTCGCTGCTCGCCTTCCACCACTCGATATTTAAGCGAAATTTTAAATGATAGTAAATACGAGCCAATTTTACCCGAACTATTACGACTGCTAGCAAAATCGGGGCAAACAGTCCCTCCAGATTTTCTACCATTACTACTAGATTTAGGTAAACGCGAACGAGATTTACGATCGGCAATATTACCAATTTTAGGCGATCGCGGGCAATGGTTAGCCAATCAAAATTCCAAGTGGAAATATGCGATCGATCGCTCAAATCTAGCTCCAGATCCGATCGAACTGCAAGAAATTTGGCTGACTGGTACCCGTGCCGAACGTTCAGCCGCACTAACTAAATGGCGACAATTTCAACCGATCGAATCTTGCCTTGCCGTAGCCGCTAGTTGGAAACAAGATAAAGCAGACGATCGATTAGCCTGGTTAGAAGTATTGCAAACTAAGTTAAGTTTAGCAGACGAAGAATTTCTGGAAATAGCCTTATTCGATCGTAACGAATCTGTACGTCTTGTCGCAGTTCACTTGCTAAATCAATTACCCAGTAAATATCGCCAACGATTAACTAAATTAGCCGATAAATGTTTGACGATCGAAGAGAATGGTAATAATTATAAAATCGAGATTAATTATCCCAAAGCTGGTAATAAGGAATGGCAAGATGCTGGTATTAATGATAAAATAAGCAGGGGTAATAATCAGAATGAAGGTAATATATCTGATGAAGAATGGCGATTCTTACAAGTTATCAGTGCCACAGACCTAAATATTTGGTCTGGAAACATCGATCTACTTGTAAAAACTGCGGTAAATCTCAATCTGAGTTTTGCACTTTTAAGAGGCTGGACAAAGGCAGCTTGCTATCAAAAAAGAACAGATTGGATTAAGGTATTGTTGATCCAAGCTAATTTAGGAATAAATAGTGTACGCCAGCTTTTACAATCCCTATCTAAAGACATGCTGGATTTAGAGACAGAATTTTTTAGTAGAATTTTGATTGCGGATGACTTCATAAATAATATTCATACAAGTCTAGAAATAATGATGAGCCACAATCAGGAATGGAGTCCTGAAATTAGTAGCTTAGTCATACGACAATTTCACAAATATATCCATAAACGTAGTCTTTCATCTAATATTTACTATCGAGAACAAAATCTCTCCGATCTGCTGGGTCAATATTTAGATGTTAGCGTATTGCCAGAGCTTCAGCAGAGGCAAGCAGGATTGTCACTTGAGAATTTTAGTTATAACAACTGCATCGAACTACTGGAATTTCGACGAGACATGCGATCTGCTTTTAATACTGCTTAGGAATGAGGATTTAATAATATACAAATCT
>NZ_JANPLS010000509.1:0-2616 GCF_031422475.1 Chamaesiphon sp. VAR_48_metabat_403 | reverse complement strand
GTATTTAAGCGGTGTGGAGCAGACGACTGGTGTGGTGGTTAGTTGCTGCATCAGGCTGCTATTACCCACTTTTTGACCGCCAGTAATCGCAATCTGACGCTCCGATCGCGTTAGATTATTCGTAGCTCGAATTAATTGTTGTTTGAATCGATCGATCTGGGGATAATCGGGACTTTCGATCGTGAGTTGACCGATGACTAATTCTACCTGCTGGATCGCTCGATCGAGTGTTGCCCGATCGATATCGATCTTCGCGGCTGGCACTTGCGATCTATTCCCGTGCTGAGTGTACCACCAGTACCCGCCACCTGCGGCCATCGTCCCTAAAGTTAACCACTCACCAACGCCAGATAGACTGTGCGCGACACTATCCAAACCCCACAAACCTACTGTCAACCCAATCCCACCAATTAAAAGCGGACGCTGCAATTGTACACTCATAAAAGCCCCTAATAGAGTCACGATCCTTATCTTTTAGACTACCCGATTTGGACTCATTCGATCGAGCGGAATCCCGATCTTTACGTAAGTTAAAGATGGGGGACGGGGTGACTGGGTGACTGGGATCATGGATTTATTTTTACTCCCCGCTCCCCGCTCCCCGCTCCTTCTCTCTGGTTAATTCGATCGTAATTTTGCCGCCAAAATCGGGAATGGGTGCAGCGAGCTTGTGTAATTTCAGCTCGACTTGCCGCACCATGTCGTGAGCTAAGACGTTAGTGACGATCGTTTCGGCAAGCTTTTCGACGAGAGCAAACTTAGCAGTTGCAATTATCTCTTTAACTGCCGAAATGATACTGCGATAGTCTAGTGTATCTTCGATTCGATCGCTTTGACCCGCAGGAGCAAGATCGATACCGATTCGCAAATCGACTTCAAACCATTGTCCGAGAATTTGTTCTTCATGCAAATATCCGGTATAACCGTAACACCGGATTCCTGTTAGTTGAATTACGTCCATATATTAGCCAGAATTACAAAATATCGGCATGAATAAACCCTTACAGTTGAAAGCAAGGGTTAAAACTGACGATGGGGAAAATCGATCCTAATTAATTCCCGTCCAATTGCCCTGATTGAGTTCGTTCCAAACTTCATCGATGAGCATCCCCGAATTTTCACCATTACCGAGATTGTGAAGATCGATCGAGTCATCCATCAACCCATCGGACATGCCATGATGCTCAAAACCGAGTAAATCGTGCTCGGAAAAATCTAGACTTAGATCGGTGAGATCTAGCTCCATCATGCCATTTGGGGCAGCAACCCCTCGATCTTTATCGACGAGATCGAAGTCAAAGGCAATCTCATCCAAACTGCCACTATGGGAAATACTCGGCTCGGCATGATGTTCTTCCAGTTCTAGTGGGGTATCGGCCAAATGTGGCACGATTGTCGGCTCTGAGACTGCTGGCTGGGGGGCTGGGGTTGCCACTGCTGTCGTCGCGGCTACCGTGCCGATTGCCGCCATCCCGGCTATTGGTAATGCTACTGAAAGCGGATCGAGTGCTGCCTGACTTTCGACTGGAGTAGCATTGACATTGACAGTATGGTTGCGATCGAAATCCGAATTATCGGTTGCTGATAGGTGAGGTGGTGGTGGGGGTTGCGGAACCGTTTGCCCCATTAATGGAGTTGGTACGGGTGCCCCAGCAGACGCGTTGGTGCTAGTAGTGGCTTGGGCGGAGAGATTTGACTCATCTGGACAAAATTCTAAACACAGCCTAATCCGACCCTTTTGCCAGCCTTTAGACCCAAATCTCAGGGCTTCACATTCTAGACCCTCTGGCGTAAACCAGCCGTTATTTTCTTCACTCCAGTTGGCGATAGCTTGTTTGAGATGACTTTCGATTGCCTCATTTAACTCGCCGACTCTAAAGGTGCGATGACCGCTCAATACTGGTGTGTCGTGCTGGACGGAAATAACTTCGCCACTTTCCAAAGACTCAAAACGATGGTTCATCATAATCTCCAATAACTGCGACCTTTGTATATATTCGAGCTAGCTAACGATCGGTATTCACCCCGATCGCTAACATAATATTACATAAACCACCCATAGCTGTGTAATCCTTTACCCAGTAAGTTGACCCCAAGGTAACAAATCCAGACGATGGCAAAGCCAACTGTGGCTAAAATGGCGGGTTTGCGTCCTTGCCAGCCTTTAGTAATTCGCGAGTGCAAGTACGCAGCAAACACCAACCACAAAATTAACGCCCAAGTTTCTTTAGGATCCCAGCTCCAATAAGAACCCCAAGCTTCATTTGCCCATACGCCACCAGCAATAATGCCAATGGTGAGTAAGGGAAATCCTAAACCGATAATCCGATAGCTAATATTGTCTAGGGTATCTGCCAAACTCAATCGTTGTGGTGTTAATGTTGCTGTTGCCGCCATCGTTGGTAATTCTAATACTGCGGTTTGCCCCAAATCGCTCGTATTTATTGGCATGACAGCACTAGTATTATCTACAGCCAGATTCTGAGTCGCTAAACTACTAGTCAAGCGATAACCGCTCCCACCAAACGAACTCCCCCGCAGTTCGATTTCTTGTCCGCGCGTGACGAACAAAAAGGCGATCGCCAGTACAGATCCGACTAATAAAGTGGCATAAGA
>NZ_JANPLS010000508.1:0-19141 GCF_031422475.1 Chamaesiphon sp. VAR_48_metabat_403 | reverse complement strand
ATGAACGGAATTCAGGAAATTATCGCCAATTATGCACAGCGAGAAGATGAGCAGTTTAACTGGGTAAATTATGGTTATCAACTGGATCTCGACGATCGCCAACGCCGTTTTCTCATTCAATCTCTCTTACAATCCGAAGGCTTGAGTCTCAGCGATTATCACCAAAATTTCCACACCGACGCGCTAACAGATTTTCCACAGTTAAACGATCTACTAACATTGGAATTAGCAACTAAAACTGATGACGGTTTACTTCTAAACCCCGCCGGCGTAGAAGTATCCGACACCCTCGGCGTGTGGTTATATTCACCACAAGTCAAAGCTTTGATGGAGGATTATCAATGGCGTTAGATTTATCGATCTTATATCGGGGTTCTTTATCTAGCTGTAACTATGGCTGTGAATATTGCCCCTTCGCCAAACGTACCAATACGGCGATCGAATTAGCTAATGATAAAGCCGAACTCGATCGATTCGTCAATTGGGTAAGCGATCGCCATCCTACCGCCAAAATTGGGGTATTATTTACACCTTGGGGTGAAGCTCTCATTCATCGCTATTATCAATCGGCGATCGCTAAACTGTCTCATCTTCCCCAAGTAACTAAGGTAGCCATTCAAACTAATCTTGCTTGCGATTTAGATTGGGTGAAAAATTGCAATTTGGATACCTTAGCTCTATGGACTACCTTTCATCCAATGGAAGTATCGATCGAGCAATTTTTAGCACGATGTCGGACACTCGATCTCCATAATGTTAAATATAGCGTGGGAATTGTCGGACTAAAAGAACACCAACACCAAGCGCAATTATTACGCCAAGAATTAGATCCAGATGTCTATCTCTGGGTAAATGCCTACAAACGTCAACCCGACTATTATACCCCCGCCGACCTCGATTTATTCACCCAGATCGATCGACTATTTCCCATCAATAACCAAGTTTACGATACCTTGGGTAAACCCTGCCGCACGGGGCATAAAGCAATTACCGTAGATGGATCAGGTACGATCCGTCGCTGTCATTTTATCCCAGATTCGATCGGTAATATTTACGATGTAGATTTTGAAGAATCTTTATTCCCCAGAACTTGTCAAAACCAAGTTTGTCGCTGTCATATCGGGTACGTTCATCTAGAAGAGTTGAATTTGGAGAAAGTCTATGGCGATGGCATCTTAGAAAGAATCCCCTCCGCCAGAAGTCGGGCTTTTTAAAAAAGCCCGACTTCTAATCCTAGCTAAAGTTTATAGCAAAAGGAGAATCGATTTGCTTCGTTTACGCACCGCCCTGAACTATAAGTGTATCCTTCGGATAGGCTTCGCCAACGGGCTAACAGATCAAGTTCGTTTCAACGAACTAATCAATCATGCAGTTCTCTTCAGAGAACTTCTGCTATGAGCAACTAATTCATTTGAGGGCGGTGCGTAAACGGAGCTAGTAGTCACAGGTAGGAAATCGATATGTGAGTACTCAAACCATGATAACTCCCCTACTTTAACTTAATGATAATCGATCGATTCCAATCGCTCCGCCAATGGGCATAATAAATATATACCCTCTCACTCCAATCTCCCCGTGTCAGAAATCAATCCTAATAACACCGATGCTATTTTAGGCGGACAAAATCCACCACCCATCGATGCAGCCGTATTAGGTGGCGAGATTGGCAGAAAACAACGATTGCAGAACGAAAAAGCGATTGCAAGAGAAAACAAATTTTGGCAGAATTTTGAATACTTAGATGGTTTACCCGATCGACATGCTGCTATTTTTGCGGATCGACAGGTTGTGAATTTTGAACCTGGAATGGAGATTATTAATCCGAAAGAAACTGCTTATGCATTGAGAGAAGATCGGGGATGGAGATATTCTGACGCTCAGTTCTCGCTTGAAGATCGATGGTATGCTCTCTTGCAAACTCCTAGAGTGAGTGAGATCGAAGCATTAGTTTTTGGATATGGAATTTGTGGATCTGATTATGTTAAATTTCTGGTCGAGCATTATCAATGGTTCGATCGCCTCAAAGCACTTTTTTTAGGTGATATTGAAGATCGAGAACAAATGATTTCAGGATTGAATTTTGGCAAAGATATTAGCCCAATAATATCGGTTTATCCCGACTTGGAAATATTGCAGATTAGGTGCGGCGGTTACAGTAATGGCTTGTCTTTTAGTGAATGGTGGCATGAAAATTTAAAAGTATTGCGAATTGAGAGCAGTGGATTAAATCGGAGTGCCATTACTAGTCTCTGTCAATTAGAGTTGCCAGCATTAGAATACCTAGAATTATGGACGGGATCTGAGGAGTATGGGAGTAATTCTTCTATTGAAGATGTGATTCAAATTATTTCTGGAGAGAGGTTCCCAAAAATAAAGTATTTAGGTATCAAGAATTGTGAATATACAAATGACGTGGTTGACGAATTAATTAAATCACCATTAATGGAATCATTGTTGGAATTGGATCTTTCAATGGGCACTCTTAACATGGAAGGATTCTTGAAATTAATCAACTCTACAAATATAAATAACTTAGACAAGCTAAATGTAGATGGGAATTGTTTGCCAGTTTCGTGGCTGTCTTCACCAAGGTACGAAACAATTACCAGCTTGTATCCTGAAATTCTTAATATAAAATGTGAGTTGACGGCAAATAATCAAAGATCGTGTTCCGATCGATCTAATCGATATTGTTCGATTCGCGAATAACGTTATTTGAAATTAAGTTATGAATATGGCAGTATTATTCGATCTCGATTTCACCCTTGTCGATTCATCCCCTCTCGTCGAACTCCGCCAAACAAAACAACAACATGCAACCTACCAGATGATTCCCCAGATCCAACCTTATGAGGGAATTAACGAACTATTGCAAACACTTTCAGCACGTCAAATCCCGATCGCGATCGTTACATCCAGCCGTAAACCATTTTGCGATCGATTAATATCTCATCTAGAATGGTCGATCGATCTATTAATTACTCGTCAAGATGTCAGATTACCTAAACCCCATCCAGCCGGAATTCTGTTCGCCTTAGAACGATTGAATATTAAACCAGAAAATGCGATAATGGTCGGCGATAGTCCCGATGATATTCACGCAGCTAAAGCAGCTAAGGTATATTCGATCGGTGCTTTATGGGGAAGTCCGACACCAGATTTATTAATCGCCGCTCATCCAGATCGATCGTGTGCGACGGTGCGGGAATTACACGATTTGCTATTAGGTAGTTAATTACCTTATCGACGCATTCCTCGATCGAATCGAGATCGGTACCGCAGATAATTTCAGCATTTAATGGAGCTTCAGCAGCATCACTTTCAACTTTTGCTACGCAACGCTAGCGCGAACAACTATCTTCCGCCATCGCTTCTTCCATTGCGAAGTAGTCTCTAATCCACAATCATCCTGCTCTAATTCCCGACGAATGATAATTTTAGCCATCGAATCAGTTAACGTAGGATCGCGATAGGGAATTGCCGCACGCGTCTGTAAATGTTCTAACTCTTGTGGCGATAATGGTGTTAATTGTGCCACATCGAAACTCGCAATCGTCCCTGGTGACTTTCTGCCGACGGGAGTACTATCGCCGACAGCTAATCCCGCCGCTACCATTGCCTGACGGACTGCCGATGCACATGAATACGTCGCAATTATTCCATCTGGCGCGCAACATTTAGCTACTCGATCGATAAATTCAATCGTCCATAATTGCGGACAAGATATTGGTGAGAATGGGTCGAGAAAAATGGCATCGGCTTGAAAGTCACGATCGATTACTTGCCCGATCGTCATCCGCGCATCGCCATAGATTAATCGTGCTGTTAACCGTTCGACTTCAATTATTTCCGCCCGCACTAATTGAGTCAATAATTGCGGAATCGGCTGTTCCCACTCACTCAGTAAGTTATGTTCGATCGCCGAAATTGGTACGGTGCGATCGAGTTCTAAAGCAATAATTTCTACCGTGCAATCGGGATGCGATCGCCAAATTGCGGACAATGCCGCCGCGCTATTATATCCCAATCCATAACAAATATCTAAAATTCTCAGATGCCCGCGACTGGCTTTCTGGGCTAATAATGTTGGCACCGCATACTTGAAAATCGACTCTTCCCGCGCGCCATATTTACTATGGAAAGTCTGCCCGAACTGCTCGGAGAAAAAAGTATAGGAACCATCATCAGTGATGCAAGGGTTAAATTGCTGGGACATAGTTACTACTTAGCCCGATTTTTTAAGATTAATACAACAACTCTCTGAGAGATAATCATATACTCGCTATATGAACTATTTTGGTAGCATAGCTCAAAACCAGCGAACTCGTCAAGATAATTGAGAATAGGGTCAAGTATTTTGGACTAAATTTTCGGATTAATAATTTTGATTGAGCAGATCGTTAAATTTAGTGAAGCAGACATTTAGCCGATCGGGAGTAGGAGATCGATTTTGCGTACTTGAAGAGCTAATGACCTATAATCGAGTCGAGGGAAGTTGTCATCACTTGAGACTAAAATGCTAAAAGCCGGAATCGTTGGACTGCCAAATGTGGGCAAATCGACATTATTTAATGCCCTAGTTGCCAATGCCAAAGCTGAAGCTGCGAACTATCCATTTTGCACGATCGAGCCGAATGTCGGGAGTGTATCGGTACCCGACGAGCGGCTGCAAGTCCTCGCCGATATGGTTAGTTCCGAAAGTGTCGTCCCCACGCGGGTAGAATTTGTCGATATTGCCGGATTAGTCAAAGGAGCCAGTCAGGGCGAAGGTTTGGGAAGTAAGTTTCTGTCTCACATTCGGGAAGTAGATACTTTGGTGCAAGTCGTCCGTTGTTTTGAGGACGACGATATCATTCATGTATCGGGCGTAGTCGATCCCCAACAAGATATTGAAGTAATTAATCTGGAATTAATTCTGGCAGATCTCGACCAAATCGAGAAACGGATCGATCGGGCTAGGAAGACTGCCAGAACTAGTAAGGAGGCGCAAATCGAAGTCGTCGCCCTGGAGAAATTACTCGTCGAATTAAATGCGGGGAAACCAGCACGCAAAGTCGAACTCACTGACGAAGAAAGCGAAAGTATTAAAGGCTTAGGATTGCTCACTCGCAAACCGATGATTTATGCAGCCAATGTCTCGGAAGAAGATTTAGCCACTGGTAATGATTTTGTCGATCGGGTAAAATTAGTCGCCGCCGCTGAAGATGCCCAAGTGACGATCGTTTCTGCCCAAGTCGAAGCCGAACTCCTGGAACTACCAGCCGCAGAGAAAGCTGAATTCTTGGAATCACTAGGCGTGACAGAAGGCGGTTTAAAGTCCCTGATTCGAGCAACCTATCACTTACTCGGACTCCGTACCTACTTTACTACCGGGCCGAAAGAAACCCGCGCCTGGACGATTAAAGCGGGAATGTTCGCACCCCAAGCAGCAGGAGTAATTCACTCCGACTTCGAGAAAGGCTTCATTCGGGCGAAAACGATTTCCTATACCGATATGGTCGCGACTGGCTCGATGCAAGCAGCTAAGGATAAAGGATTGCTTCGCAGTGAAGGGAAGGAATATCTAGTCCAAGAAGGAGATATTATGGAGTTTCTGCATTCCTAGTGTATCCGATCGATAATAGTAATTTTAGGGCTTTTTTTGGTGTTGAGGTTTGAGAATTCGATTCGCTGTTGCGACAACTCTTTGGCGTAGACTATCGGAGGTAATCTCTGATGGTTCGATCGATAGCAATTTGCTATTTCAGGTTTAACTAGAAATCTGGAAATGCTGCTTTAGTTTTTAAAGCTATCTGCGCTGGCTGTTTTTGATTCGATTTCATTGTATCTCATGCCGATCGAGTCGCGAAAACCGGGAATATTGACGACTCGCACTAGCGATTTCTTTTGCCACTAGAGTTTTTAGCGATGCAAAACATTTGCCATTTAAAAGCCGACGCGCGATCTCGTTGGGAGCAGCATCAGCAGACATGGCAAGTCCCGAAACGATCGCCAATCGGACATCTTTATCCGCACATTTTGCAGCGGATGGCGACGCGCCTAAGGCTGGTTCAAAAAACTCCAACGCTACCCACTGCTGGAATTGTTTGCGATCGGTAAACGCGATCGCAAACAATTCTTTAGGGTGCGATTTGGCATACTGTTGTAGAGCTTCCAGACAAACGCCAGTATTATCGCTATTGTTGGCAGCACATTTATCTAAATCTGTCAGTGACTTAAATACGAATCTATTTTGGGCAACAGCAGTTCCTGATAAACCCACCGCGAACATCGATACCGACCAGACAAACAGGAGTGAAATGCTACGGGGTGAAATTTTCATGAAAGGGTAGAGTTGTAAATAAGTTAAAAGTCTCAATAGCAAATATTCTAAGCCCCAATCAGAGAAGGTGTCCAGCTAGTATTGAGAGGGGATATGCTATAAAAAATCGACTAGATCCTCAGACTGGGAGTAAAGAGGATTACAATTGTCTGATAAGTGTCGAGTCCTCGGTCGGCTTCGGGTTGATGTCTGGTTGCTCGCAAAATTAGCAGCGGCGGGAGCATTCAAACCATTTATCGATCGATCCTATCCATTCGATCGGATCGTGGAGGCTCACCGCTATGTTGACACTGGGCGTAAGAAGGGAAATGTGGTCGTAACTTTGGAAGTGTAAATCCAACTCTATGCCAGTGAAATTAGGGATTCGATCGATCGATTGTTTAAGAAGATTGAAGTAACACTTACTTAGTATCGATCGAACCGTCTAAAATAGACACCGCAGCCTCAAACCAAACCACCCAAATTATTTAAGCGATTATATTTAACCCTTATGGGCAAGCCAACCGGATTTATTGAATACCGCCGCGAAGTCGAAGGCGAACTCGCACCACTCGATCGCATCCACAATTGGGACGAATTTCACCTACCCATGCCCGACGACAAGCTCCGCAACCAGGGAGCTAGATGCATGGATTGTGGTACCCCCTTCTGCCATACCGGAACGCTCATCGCTGGCATGGCAAGCGGTTGCCCGATTAATAACCTGATTCCCGAATGGAACGATCTGGTATATAGAGGACTCTGGCGCGAAGCCCTCGATCGACTCCACAAAACCAACAACTTCCCCGAATTCACGGGTAGAGTTTGCCCCGCACCCTGCGAAGGCTCATGCGTACTGGGCATCCACAACCCGCCAGTGACCATTAAAAGCATCGAACACTCGATCGTCGATAAAGGTTGGTCAGAGGGCTGGATCGTCCCCACACCCCCCGCAAAACGCACGGGCAAGAAAATCGCGATCGTCGGTTCTGGCCCTGCGGGACTTTGTGCCGCCGCCCAACTCAACCAAGCCGGACATTGGGTGACAGTATTAGAACGTGCAGATAGACCCGGTGGACTGCTGATGTACGGCATCCCCAATATGAAGCTCGAAAAAGAGCAAGTCGTCCTCCGCCGGATCGAGTTACTCGAAGCCGAAGGCATCACCTTTAAATGCAACGTCGAAGTCGGTAAAGATATCAGTGCTGAAGATCTGCGGAAAAATTACGATGCCGTCATCCTCTGCACTGGAGCCACCAAACCCCGCGATTTACCGATCGCAGGTCGCGAATTCAAAGGCATCCACTTCGCGATGGAATTCCTCACCGCCAACACCCAAACCGTATTAGACGGCAAAGAACACAGCAACTTCATCACCGCCGCAGGTAAAGATGTGATTATCATTGGCGGTGGCGACACTGGTACCGATTGCGTCGGTACCTCCATCCGCCACGGCTGCAACAGCGTCGAGCAACTAGAAATCATGCCCACACCCCCGCTCAAACGCGCTGCCGACAACCCCTGGCCGGAATGGCCGAAAATCTATAAAGTGGACTACGGGCAAGCCGAAGCCGCCGCCAAATTTGGAGCCGATCCTCGCGCCTATCTGACCACCGCCACCAAATTCGAGGGCGACGCAGACGGCAACGTCACCGCCGTTCACACCGTCCAAGTCCAGTGGGAGCGCAACGAGCAAGGACAATTTGCGCTCAAACACGTCCCAGGTACCGAGAAAGTCAACCCCGCTCATCTAGTATTACTAGCAATGGGATTCCTCGGCCCCGAACAGCCCCTCCTCGATGCACTAGGCATCGAGAAAGACCCGCGCAGCAACATTAAAGCCGAACATGAAAAATACACTACTAGTATTCCTGGTGTCTTTGCCGCTGGCGATTGCCGTCGCGGTCAAAGTTTGGTCGTCTGGGCATTTAATGAAGGTCGTGGTGCCGCTCGCGAGTGCGATCTATATCTGATGGGAAGTACCAATCTGCCTTAGCTAATTAGTGGAGTGCGGGCGGGTGCAAATGAAATTTTCAGTGCGATCGAAACTGATGCGATCGACCCGCCCCTACGATATTTATAGACGAGGATTCTCGATCGAATCGCTAAATACATTGAGGTAAATACTATGCAATCGCTACAAACTGTCTACGAAAATCTCGAACAGATCGATCGAGTCGATGCAACTACCAGTGCGGCATATCGTCAATCGGCGCAAGAAGTATTAGCCGATCCGACAATTAGTCTGGAGTGGCGCAAAGCAATATCCGATCGACTCAATCAAGTCAATCACGAGCTAACAGTTCACGCTCACGTCGATGATGATAGTTATTGAATTTAGTTGAAGATTTGTAGGTTGGGTAAAGCGACGCTCTACCCAACAGCACCAATATTCGATCCCAATGATATTACGCGATCGACGATCGCTAGGATCGTTGGGTTGAGACACGAAACCTACGTTGGAAAGTTCCGTCATTATAGCAATTCTCGATCTTCCGATCGGTCGTTCGATCGTCTCATTCTTGCCAAACAGGTTACCTCATGCAATTAAGCATACTTTCGCTCTGCCCTGGGTATAATAACCCAGCTAGCACCAAACTAGATTGAGTAATACATTCCTTAAATCTTGTTACAGTGTGGCTTGCCAAATTATCGATAATTGACATGAATACCTATAAATTGTTACCACATCTGCTTGTGAGTATATCTACAACTGTTTGCTCGATCGGGTTCATTGCGTTCGATCGATCTGCAATGGCACAATCTCAATCATTCAGCCAATGTGTCAAAAAACTGCAAAGTGGCTCTTATTATAAAGCAGATGCCGCTCAGAATTGTCTAGAAGCGTTTAAAGGTAAGTCTCCAAATGAAGATTTTTCCACTTGCGTCCAAACATTACAAAGTGGCCCTTACTATAAATCAGATGCGGCTGAATACTGTAAAAAATCGCAACAACAGGGCACTACTAATCCCGATCGTCAGCAATCAGGTATCGGTGACAATAAGCCCCAAAATATCGATCGACAACAACCAGATTTTATCGTCAATAGACAAAACAGAACCGGAGAAATATATCGACTTTGCACATTAGCTCCAAATGGGAGCAAAGGTGCAACTCTTTACTACTCAAACGGTCAGAAAATGACTGACTATGCCGGAACAGTCGGGGCAACTTGGTATTACCCCAATGGTCGGAAAATGACAGATTATGCGGGGAGAGATGGTGCCACTTGGTATTATTCTAACGGTAAAAAACTAACAGATTATGCTGGCAGAACTGGGGCAACGTGGTATTATCCCAATGGTCAAAAAATGTCAGATTATGTAGGTAGAGACAGATCGACTTGGTATTATGATAATGGTCAGAAAATAACCGATAATGGTAATTTCATCCCTAAAGAAGACTTGCTTTATCCCTGTAACTATATTCAGTAAAAGATCTGAATTTACGCCATGACCATTCCACCATCGACATTGAATGTTTGTCCGGTAATATAAGCTGCTGCCGGATCGGCTGCTAAAAATCGCACCATTCCGGCGACTTCTTCGGGTTGTCCGTATCTACCCAGGGGAATAAATTGTAAAATCCCTTCTGCCTTGAGATCGTTTGTCATATCTGTCGCAATAAAACCAGGTGCTACCGCATTGACGGTAATCCCCCGGCTCGATAATTCCTTCGCTACCGTCTTGGTAAAGCCGATTACCCCAGCTTTTGCCGCGCTGTAGTTTGCCTGCCCTGGATTGCCCATTTGTCCCGCAACTGAAGCAATATTAATAATTCTGCCCGACTTTTGTTTGAGCATAATTTTACTTGCCGCGCGGGTACATAAAAATACCCCCGTTAAGTTGGTATCGATGACTGCTTGCCAATCCTCTGGCTTCATCCGTAACAGCAGCGTATCGCGCGTAATGCCCGCATTATTAATCAGAATATCAATGCGTCCCCATTTATCCATCACAGTACTGACGAGCGTGTCAATTTGGTCGGCTTTGGAGACATCTGCACCAATGGAGATCGCTTCGCCACCACCACCGACAATCTGGGCGACTAATTCATCCGCAGCACCGCTAGAACTAGCATAATTAACTGCTACTTTCGCGCCAACTTTTGCTAATTCTAACGAGATCGCGCGACCGATCCCTCTGGATGCACCTGTGACGATCGCGACTTTTCCGGTTAATAAATCCGACACTCTCAATTTCTCCATCTCAACAAATATCGCTCGTTTTAATCTTACGCGATCGAACGCTTGTCATTGAATTAATAAATAATAATTAACTATTAATTATTATTTACTACTCACAACCAAGCGACGACGCAGCGATTCGCTCCGACGTTTGGCGGTTTCATTGTCTGGTTCGATTTCTAAGGCGCGATCGTAAATATCTAAAGCTTGAGATGGCAGTTTTTTCTGCTCGTAAGCATGTCCGAGATTATTCATCGCCATCACATATTCTGGTTCGAGTTTAATCGCTTCTTTGTACTGACGAATTGCCAGATCGTACTGTTCTTGTCCGAAATAGGCGTAACCTAGTGCATTGTATACAGGCGACATTTCTGGACTTTCACCATCTTCCATTTTAATGGCTTTTTTGAACATCGCGATCGCCTGGATGAACATTTTTTTCTCCAGATAGATACTACCTAGTTCGTAATATTCTGGAATCGTACCGCGTTCGGTTTTGAGTTTTTTTTCTAATTTATTGAGTGCGTTCTCAATTTTCTGTGTCTTCAGAATTTGTCTGAGAATCGAAACAGCCGCGACGCTCAATAGCAACATGAACGCCGCAAGATAGACGGTGAGTAAATTTTTATCTGAAAAGTCCATTGTTAAGCAGTGGGTAGTGACTAGTGAGGCTTTGCTCCCTCCCCTTTATAAGGGCTACGGTGTATACACAAGTTGGTTAGACTTCGTTTCGAGATCTGAATCCCCCAAACCCCCAAAGGGGGCTAAGATCCGGTCAAAGTCCCCCTTTTCAAGGGGGATTTAGCGGCGGTTTTATTCTGGGGTTCCCCCAGAATAAAAAACCGACAAGACAGCGAAAAGTGCGTTCTTGGGGCGCGAGCTTTTCGGGGGAAGCTTCCCCCGAAAACGTCGCGCCCCAAAACGTCGCTTGTTTCCCCAAGTAAAGCACCATTTAAAGACAGGGGGATTCAAACCAATTTCGCTTCTCACCAAAGATGTGTATACACGGTAGCTTTATCAGGGGAGGGCTGGGGTGGGGTAAAGGACTACGCAGCAAGACGATACCCCTACAATACCTGACTATCTATGATAACTTGAGAGCCAACTTACGTGTCTCAGGCTTGATAACAATTAACTAGGCTTTAGGCTTTAGGGGAAAAGGGAAAAGGGAAAAGGGGAAAGCGAAAAGGAACGCTCCCCACACCCCCCACACACCCCTACTCCTTACCTCCCAATCCCCAGTACTGAATCCGCTGCTGAAGCCAGCCGTCGGCTTGCCATTGGGAGATCGATCGATCGACTAATTGCCGCAATGTATCGTATTGCTGCCCTTTGGGAATGACGATGCCCAAGGCTTCGGTAGATAATTTATCGGGTAAAAGAGCATAATTAGGCGTGGTTTTGCTCCAACCGATGAGAAGGCTACGATCTGCGGCGATGGCGACGACTTTATCTGTGGCGAGTAATTGTAGGGCTTGGCGATAGCTATCGACACCGACTAACTGTGCTTTGGGGATGATATATTGCAACGAAGCGATCGTGGTAGAGTTATTGAGAACGGCAACTTTTTTACCAACCAGATCGCTATTTTTAACGATGTTCGATCGATTGGTAATTATTCCCGTACCATCTTGATAATAATAGCGACTAAAATCGACTACTCGCGATCGGGTTGAGGTAATTGTCACTCGTGCGATTGTTAAATCTACAGTACCATCGATCGCTACTTTGAGCCGATCTTGATTGGCAACGGGTACTAGTTTGATGGCATCGGGATTGTTAAATATTTCGGCTGCTAGTTTACGGGCGATATCGATTTCTAAGCCCTGTAAATTCCCCGATCGATCTCTAAATCCTAATGGTGGTAAATTATCTTTAACTGCAACAATTAATTGTTTGCGTTGCTGAATTTCTTTGAGCGTCCCGGCACGAACGGCGGTTGGTAAAATGTCGATACTCGCGATCGATAATAAGCTGAAAAATACAGATTTAAATCGATGCAATTTAGCTCTATTCTTCATGCCTAATTAATCATTGTAGGTTGGGCAACAGAATGAATGTGAAACCCCACACATGCACATCTACGTAAATGAGCGGGTTGGGTTTTGTTCCTCAACCCAACCTACATAATCTATCTATTTCGCTGCTGCGGCGAGTTTGACTACTTGCTCGAAGCTAGCCGGATCGAGAATCGCGATTTGCGCGAGCATCTTGCGATTGAGTTGAATGTCAGCTTTTTTCATGTTGCCGATTAATTGGCTGTAGCTCATGCCATGTTGACGAGAAGCTGCATTAATCCGGGCGATCCATAAGCGACGAAAATCGCGTTTTTTCTTCTTCCGATCGCGATAGGCATTCCGTAATGCCTTCATGACTTGTTGGTTAGCAATCCGATACAGCTTAGAGTGAGAACCTCTAAAACCTTTGGCTAACTTGAGAATTTTGTTGCGGTGCTTCCGCGCCACGTTACCGCGCTTTACCCGTGTCATATTTTAAATTAGGTGAGTTGGTGATTACAATTGCTCTACGGCATTATGGATAGTTATTTACTACCGTCAGTCCTCAAGCTACCAGTCTGAAGTCTAGGTAATTATCCTGGTGGATAGTTACAAGTAGGGGAGCATCCCGCGTACTCTGAGCACATCAGTCTCATCAACGGCGGTTGCCTTAGATAGGCTCCGACGACGATCGGCATTTTTGTGTTCGAGCAGGTGGCTCTTGAATGCCTTGCGGCGCATGATTTTACCAGTGCCGCTGGCGCGAAAACGCTTCGCGGCTGCTTTGCGGCTTTTGAGTTTCGGCATTGGAATAAGAATGTTTAGACACAATTTATTATTATACTCGATCGATCGGATAAATAGATAGTCCTGTGTAGGGGACAAAGGAGACGGGGGGACTGGGGCAAGTAATGGATAACCATGATAACGCACGATAAATTCCCCGATTTAACAAGATAATCGGGGAATCTAATTTCGATAGATAATTAACAGATCTTCGATCGATCTCCAGTAATATGAAGCTGAATGCCATCCGTACCTAACTTAATTGTAACTTCTCCAGAATAGTCAGATAAGATCGCCAGCAGGGGAATTACCCCGCTTACCAGTAAGGTAATTAGAGTTGTGCGAACTAAAGGGTTTGTGAATTTTAGAAAGTTCATGGTAGTTGCTGTTTTGATTACTTTCATCATGTCCCATCAATTAGTAAAACTCCTGAGCGAAATCGCTGAAAAAGTAATCGATCGGATAATGCGATCGCTGAGGAATTTTAGTCAAACAGCGGATCTCGAAAAATCCAACTTTCAAAAACAGCTCCCAGTAAGAATCGGAGTGTTTGTCTTTTTAGGCTATATCGCAATTTAACAACGCCTAAAAAAGTAGTAGGGGCAATGTCTTGTCGGTTTTTTTATTCGGAGGGAACCTCCGAATAAAACCGCCGCTTCATAAATTGCCCCTACTACTGGCTTAATATCTAAAATTGTCAGTCGATTACTTTTTCGGTGGCCCGGCGGTAATGACTACCAAGCGATCGGGTGAGATTAATTCCTTGGCAACTTGGTTAACTTGTGCTTGTGTCACAGCTTGAATTTTCTTGGGAAATTCGCTAATTTCATTCGGATTCAAACCATAAATAGCATTACCAAGCGTCGCACCCGCGATTTCGTCGGGGGAAGCGAGATCGACGTTGTAATTACTGGAGATACTGCGTTTGGAGTTATCTACTTCGGATTGAGTTACGCCTTTAGATTGAAGATCTTTTAAGAGCGCGATCGTACTTTGAGTGGCTTTTTGAGCGTCTTCGGGTGCGGTTTGCATTGAGATAATAAAGGTACCCTGACGTTTGCCAGCAGCAAAGCTACTATAGATGCCATAAGTCAACCCCTGACGATCGCGAATTTCGGTACCCAGGCGGCTGGAAAGGGTATCGCCACCGAGGATTTGATTTAACACTAAAGCAGCATAATAGCGCGGATCTTTCCGATCGATCGCTTTATTGCCTAACAGGGTAATTGCTTGAGTTTTACCTGGTAGTGAGGGATTTAATTGTACCTGTTTGGCAGGTAATTGAGGCACTGGATAGTTGAGTTTGACGTTTTTAGCCGTAGTCGTCCATTTACCCAAATTAGCTTCTAATAAGGCTTTAACCTCTGGAACCTTAAAGTCACCGACGATCGCCAGCATGGTATTACTGGGTAGATAGTGCTGACGATAAAAGGCTTGCAGATCGGCGATTTTCAACCCAGTCAAGGTTTCTTTAGTGGGGAAAATTGTAAACGGGTGATCTTTAGGATAAACCGTCTGCTGAAACTTCCGGCGCGCCACACTATTGGGGCTATCGAGTTCGAGTTTGAGACTAGTCAGCGCGCGTTGGCGGCTGAGTTCGACTTGTTTGGTGGGGAAGTTGGCATTTTGCAGCACGTCGCCCAATGTTTGGAGCAAGATCGGTAAATCTTGAGCCAGCGCATTACCGCCAAGGCTGACACCTTCGCGACTCGCGCCAAAACCCAATCCCGCACCGCGATTTTCGAGGTTTTTAGCGAGTGTCAGCGCGGTTTGAGTTTTAGTACCGCTCATAATGTTGGTAGCTGTCAAAGTGGCTACCCCAGCTTTATCCGGTCGATCGTATTCCGTCCCGGCTTGAATATTGCCGCTCAAGGTGACTGTCGGCGTACTCGCATCGGGGAGTAAGAATACCCGCAAGCCATTTTTGAGCTTCACCTCTTGGGGCAAGGATTGAGTTTGGCTAGATGTATCGGCATCGAGGGGGGGGAGATATTTTGCCAGTTCGCTGGGGTCTACAGGCGTGCCTGGGTTGTAATTAGCGACTGTTTGGGTACTGCTACCTGCTGCGGCTGGTGCCGATGCGGTAAGTTGGGTGGGTTGGAAAAAGCCGATCGTTTTTAGGTTGGGTTGGAAGTATTTTTTGGCGACGCGTTGAATGTCGGCGGCGGTGACGCGTTCGACTCCAGCGAGGTATTTGTCGGTAAATTGATAATCGCCAGTGGTGGTTTGGTCGTTTCCGAGTTGTCTGGCTTGAGAGGTAATGTCGCGATTGCCAAGCAGGTAGCCAGCTTTGAGTTGGACTTTGGCGCGGGAAATTTCGGTGGGGGTGACAGGTTTAGATTGAATCAGCTTAATTTCTTTAGCAACAGCCGCTTCGAGTTTGGGTAGCGATTTACCGACTTCGACGAGCGAAGATAGCTCGTACCAGCCGCCTGCGGCGAGGTTGACGGCACCACCATCGATACTAGTGGCAATTCCGGTTTCGACGATCGATTGATACATCCGCGCGCTGCGTCCCTCCGTGAGGATATAATTCATCACATCGATCGCGGGTACGTCGGGATGATTGGCATCGGGGAGGGGATACACTTCCATCGCCAATTGAGCACTCCCTGGTTCTTTGAGGGTAATCCGGCGATTGGCGACGGCGGCTGTGGCAGTAGGCGTAGGTTGTGCTACTTTAACTTCGCGGCGCGGTACTTTACCAAATGTCTGTTGCACTTTTGCCATTAAACTGGCGGTATCGAAGTCGCCGACGACGATTAAGGTTGCATTATTGGGCGCGTAATAAGAGTCATAATACGATCGCACCTGTTCGACGGTAAATTTTTCGACATCGGCTTTAGTCCCCCCGACGGTTAAGCCATAAGGCGTATTCGGGAAAGCGGCACGTTTGACGGCGCGACTGAGGCGATAACCAGGACTATTTTCATTACCTTGCAACTCCGAAATAACAACTCTTTTCTCGCCAGTCAATTTTTCGGTATCGATCGTGGAATTCTGCATTCGATCGGCTTCTAATGTCAATAAACTCGTCAGTTTATTCTTCTCAGCAGTACCGAAATAAGCCGTCTGATCGTAACTGGTAAAAGCATTAAAATTACTACCTAAAGCGGCAAATAATCGACCAAATTGTACCGGACGATCTTTGGTACCCTTAAATAACATATGCTCCAACTGGTGTGCGATTCCATTCACGCCGGGAGCTTCATCGCGCGAACCAATTTTGTAAAATACTTGTACTGTCACGACTGGCGCACTGCGGACTTCTTTTGTCAATACAGTCATGCCGTTGGCTAAGACAGTCTTCTTGACATTTGGTGTCAGAGTAGTTGCGGGAGTAATAGATTTTTTAGTAGGTACTGTCGGGGTTTTACTCGGCTGTGGCGTGGGTGTTTTGGCAAGCTCCAAGTCCACTGTCGCAGCGGTTTGTGCGAGTAATGACTGAGTAGACATCGCCACCTGCGGGGATGCCAATACAACACTCAGACAAACGCTAAATAGCAACATTCCAAACCGATATCGCCGCCACCCCAACCACAAGTTTCTCATTTTCAACATGTTTTCACTAAATATCTGCATTTGATGCACCAACTAATGATTGTAATCTACTAGTTCTCGCGAGTCGATCGCGAGAATGTGAATTTTGAGTTGGATCTGGGGGAACTATAAGTGTAGAACGCTCAATATATGCCATGAACACAGAGATCGATCCGCCCCAATTATTGACTCAGTTAGCGAACGAGGAGAGTACTGGCTGTCTTGAGATCGTTTATGGCTCAATCGGCTGGAATATTTACCTGAGATCCGGAAAGTTATTAGCTGTTGATTGCTCGATCCAATCTCTGAATCAATTGGTCGATCGGTTGCGCTACTTGGGCTATGAGCAAGCAGCTCAATCGGTAAAAGTTGACTCGGACAACTTGGTTCGGCAGGAAATAGAGCGTCTGGCATTACAGGGATTGCTCGATCGATCGCAACTAGAGCGGATTTCCACAGACTTGACGAAAGAAGCCTTGGAATCTCTACTGTGGCTCAGGAATGAACAGATGACATGGCATCGGGATCGACCAATCCCCATCGCTACAGGATTTAAGCCACAGCCTGGTTTAGACATCTCCAACACGCTCGATTATTATCAGCAGCGACTGAAAATCTGGCAAAAATTCACGACCATTATCCGATCTCCACATCAGCGTCCGTACTTAACCAATGCCAAATTTCTAGAAACTCCCGTTCCAGGCGGAACCCTCAGTTCCAAAGCATTAAATCAGATCGCGCAATTGATGAAAGGGCGGAGTGTGCGAGATTTGGCATTATTTCTCAAGCAAGACGAACTAAAGTTAGTCCAACTGATTACACCTTATCTTCGCCACGATGCGATCTGTTTGCGGGATCCAGCGGCACCATTCGATCGACTGCCGATTATTCCCGAACCAGATTTACCACCAGTTAACTCGACCGAAAAATTGCCAGAAGTCGATCGAAGTGTGAGTAATGTGGTCATCAATCCAGACTTATATCAAATTGCTTGTATTGATGATAGTCCGTTAATTCTCGATGAAATGGAGCGATTCTTGGGGAATAAGGGCAAATATCAACTCACCAAACTTGAAGATCCAATTAAAGCTTCTAGCATGATTTTTCGGCTCAAGCCAGATCTGATTTTAATGGATATCACGATGCCGAATATCAATGGTTACAAGCTTTGCAGCTTATTCAGAAGTAGTGCGGCATTAGCCCAAACCCCGATTATTATGGTGACGGGAAATAAGGGTTTAGTCGATCGAGTCAGAGCTAATCTCGTCGGCGCAACTGACTATCTCACCAAACCATTTACCGAGCAAGATTTACTCGCAGTAATTGAGAAATATTTAACTGAACCCAAGTTGCTACCTACAACTTCAGCGGTTATAAACCGCTGCTCGTAATGCAAAGTCCGCCTCTCTTGAAAAGGTGCTCCACTTGCGGCTCACCTTTGGACGGGTTCCCCGTCAAAAAGGGTGAGACAAGACAGCGGCGGTTTTATATCTCCTGACGGAGAGGCTACGCCAACGGGGGTTCCCCCCGAATAAAAAACCGACAAGACAGGGGAAACCAAGCGACGTTTGTGGGGGAAGCTTCCCCCACAAAGCTCGCGCCCAAGACCGCACTTTTCGCTACGCGGACTAATAAACTAGTCCGCGTAGGCGGACTTTGCAGCATTAGCCGCGACTTTAGTCGCAGGCATTCTATCCGTAACAACTTGAGTTAAATTAGCCAATTGCGGATTTTTCGGCTCGATCGGGGAACTATGAACTTATTACTTCTCGATGCGGTTTAAAACTATTTTTAATTAGGAACAACAAATGTCAAAAATATTAGTAGTCGATGATATGCAGGCTGAGTTGGAATTGGTCTGTCAGTACCTCACAACAGCAGGTCATACAGTAATTACGGCTGTCAATGGTCAGGAAGCACTCGATAAAGCCAGGGCAGATCTACCAGATGCGATCGTCACAGATTGGATGATGCCAGTGATGGGCGGATTGGAGCTGTGCCGTCATTTGAGAAAACAACCAGAGACGGCGAATATCCCGATCGTCGCCTGTACTGCCAAGAATCGGGATGTCGATCGAGTTTGGGCAATGAAGCAGGGAGTCAAGGTCTATTTGACTAAACCCTATACTGCCGAAGATCTTAGCATTGCCATTCAGGACGCGATCGGCTAAAACCATGACAACAAATACTACTCTTGCCAGACTTCAGCAACTTTTACCCCAATTATTTGAACCAGTAGCTGTTGTTGGCGATCCTTACCTGCGGTTCCACCTCACTGCGGAGATCCCTGCATTATTATCGATGGATCGAGTCCAGGAAGCCTTGCTGGT